>JAYVTX010000048.1:0-16491 GCA_043788425.1 Rhodospirillales bacterium | reverse complement strand
ACCCGGCAAACGGTTCGGCGATGCGGCAGTACTGGCGCTGCGGACGACGGTCACGTTCTAGAGCGCCGGATAGTCCGTGTAGCCGTGTGCGCCGCCGCCGTAGAACGTGCTCTTGTCGGGCAGATTCAGTGGCACCGGGTCCTGAAGAAAGCGCTCAACCAGGTCTGGATTGGCGACGTAGGGCGCGCCAAACGACACTAAATCTGCCAGACCCTCAGCCACCGCCGCGGTGGCGCTCGCCTTGTCATACCCGCCATTGGTGATCAGCAGCCCGCGTACCATTGAGCGGAACAGCCGGGCCACGTGCCCGATTTGAACAGTCCCGGTTTCGCGGTCGGCCGGGCTCGGTTCCATCAGGTGAACGTAGCCCAGCGACCGGCGATCGATCTGCTGAATGAGATAGCCGAACGTGTCGGCCGCATGGGCGTCGTGCATGCCGTTCACGCGGTTGCTGGGACTAAGCTTGATGCCCACACGCGTTGCACCCCACACATCGACCAGCGCGTCGACGGCGGCCAGCATGAACCGCGACCGGTTTTCTAGGCTTCCGCCCCATTCATCGGTGCGCTGGTTGCTGAATGATTGCAGGAATTGATCTGGTAAATAGCCGAATGCGCCATGCAGCTCGACCCCGTCGAAGCCGGCGTCCTCGGCGTATTCCGCCGCGCGGGCAAAGTCGGCGAGGATGGCGATGATCTCGGCTGGGGCTAACGCACGGGGGGTTTCGTAGGGCTTGAGGCCAGCGGGCGTAAAGATCGCGCCCGTTGCGGGCAGGGCGGACGGCGCAACCGGTGCGGCACCACCCAGCAGCGTGCTGTGGGTGACGCGTCCGCAATGCCATAGCTGGGCAAAGATGCGGCCACCCGCGTCATGCACGGACTGGGTCACGCCGCGCCAGCCATCGACCTGCGCATCATTCATCAGCCCGGGCTGGTTGATGCCGCCGGTGCTGCTGGTGCTGACCTGCGTGCATTCGGTGATGATCAGCCCGGCACTCGCCCGCTGGGCATAGTATTCGGCGTTTAGCGGACCCTGCACGCCATCGGCGCCGCTACGCGCCCGCGTCATGGGCGCCATAACGACGCGATTTGGCAGCGGTAACGAACCTATGGCGGTGGGGGTGAACAGGTCGGTCATAGTCTCTCCATACGCGCACGCACAGCCATGATGGTCAGCAATCCCACGACCGACAACACGGCAAATGGCATAAAGACCCAGCGCGCGAGGCCTAGCAGCACGAATACGGGCCAGCCGAGCACGTGCAGCCAGGTCATGACCTGCAACGGCCAGGGAATACCGTGGTACAGGACCTGAAACAGCAATCCCACGCCCAGGTAGTAGCTCCAGAGGGCCCGGCTCACGCGGCGGCCTGGTGTGGCATGACCCCCTCGGCGGCGTGTTGCAAAAACCCCTCGAACGTTAGCAGCAGCCAGATTGGCCCGGCGTGGTCGGACGTGCCGGACGCGTGCTGGTCCAGTAACCGGGCGATGGCGACACTGTCGAACAGGCCGCTGCCGAGCATGGCCCCGCCCAACAGCCGGTGGCGGATCTCGACCATGCGATCCCGAAATAGGGTCGTGAGTGAGGTCGCAAAACCCTGTTTCGGCCGGTATAGCAGGTCGTGCGGCAGCAGTGGTTCCATGGCTTTTTTCAGGATCCATTTGCCGTCCTGGCCGCGCAACTTCAACGCAGGCGGTAGGCGCATGCCCCACTCCACGAACTGGTAATCCAGGAACGGCGCACGCGCCTCCAGCGAATGGGCCATGCTGGTGCGGTCGACCTTTGTCAGGATATCGCCGACCAGATAGGTTTGCACATCGGTGAACTGCGCCTGCAGCAGGCTGTCCGCCGGGTCGCACTGGTCCATGAGCGCCACGATGCGGTCGGACGGATCATGCCCGTCCAGCGCCGCCCGCAGCGTGGGGGAAAACAGTGCCCGGCGTTGTGCGTCGTGCAGTTTGGCCACGGTCCGGTAGTAGCCGAGTGCGCTGTCGAGGCTGATTTCCGTCAAGGTGTTTTTGGCCCGCAGCGGGCGGGGTGCCCAGTCCATCTTGGGGTAGACCCGCGCCAGCCCGCCCAACACCGTGCGGCGTAGCCCGGCGGGAATGTGGGCGCGCACGCCCTCCGCCATTTGGTGCCAGCGGTAGCGGCGGTAGCCGGCAAAAACTTCATCCCCGCCATCGCCGGACAATGCGACGGTTACGTGCCGGCGGGCGAGAGCGCAGACGGTTTCAGTTGGCACGGAGGAGCTGTCGCCGAATGGTTCGCCAAACACGGCCGCCTGCCGCCGGGCCGCATCGAGGTAGTCGGGGACGGCCGTGTCGTTATGTTGATCGGTGCCGTAGCGGGCGGCGACCTGGGCGGCCAGCGCGGTCTCGTCCTGCGGGCCGGGCATCCCGATCGTGAAGGTACGCAACGGGTCCGATTGTAACCCGGCGGCTGTCGCGACCACGGCGCCGCTATCGACACCGCCCGACAGGAATGCGCCCAGCGGCACGTCCGACATCAGGCGGCTTTGTGTGGCGGCGGCTAGGTGCGTGGTCAGGCCACGGATGGCGTCTGGCTCGCCCATCGGCTCGGATTGCGTGGGCGGCGTCCAATACCGGGTGGGCGCCGATTGCCCGGTGCCAAGCAGAAGGTAGTGCGCAGCCGGTAACTTGTGGATGTCGGCATAGATGGTAGCCGGGTCGGGAACGTAGCCGAATGCAAAAAAGTCATCGACGGCGGCCGGGTCAATGCGGCGGGGCAGGGTGGGCACCGCCATGAGTGCCGCCATTTCGGAACCGAACACCAGCGCACCGTCCGGGGTGTGGGCATAATAGAGCGGCTTTTTGCCCAACCGGTCGCGCGCCAGGAACAGCACGCCTTGCCGCCGGTCCCAGAGGGCGAAGGCGAACATGCCGTTCAAGTGTTGTAGGCAGTCCGGACCCCAGGTTTCCCAGGCGTGGATCACCGCCTCGGTATCGCAGCGGTTGCGAAAGACGTGGCCTAGTGCGGACAGCTCCGGGCGTAGCGTTGGGAAATTGTAGATTTCGCCGTTGAAGATGATGACGACGCTATTGTCCTCGTTCCACATCGGCTGCGCGCCGCCCGCAACGTCGACGATGCTGAGACGCCGGTGGCCAAGGCCGATGCCGGGTTCGAAGTGGAAGCCGTCACCGT
The DNA here is from genome assembly GCA_043788425.1 of Rhodospirillales bacterium. Taxonomy (GTDB): domain Bacteria; phylum Pseudomonadota; class Alphaproteobacteria; order Acetobacterales; family Acetobacteraceae; genus JANPPS01. The sequence goes on along the minus strand of JAYVTX010000048.1, from coordinate 13,329 downwards.
CTGGGCCGCGATAGGCAATGGCGCCGTTCATGCGGGCCAGCAGCTCCCGATCGATCGGCACGCCAGGGTGGTAGATGCCGGTCAATCCGCACATGGGCGCCTCCGTTGAGATAGAGTTTGCCTGAAAGCTGGGGGGTGTGCCAGCGGTGGGGCTGGCGCAGAGTTTCAAAGGTCTCGCCCAAAGCCGGGTTGAGACCGGGCCGGCGTCGGGCACCGCACGCCAGAGGGCCCACTTCCAGCGCCCACACCACCAAGAAATCAGTAATCCCTATCGACCACAATGCCATCACCGGTTGAGCCAGGCCCAGAAGCCCGGTACGAAGCCCGCGCGATGTCATAAGCACGCGCGGCACATGGAGTGGGTATGGGCACGATCTGTCTAGTCGGCGCGGGCAACATCGCGCGTGCCCATGCGGAGGCGCTGCGGTTGACGCCGGCCCACCGTGTGACGGCGGTCGTGGACCCCAACCTGGACGCCGCGACGCGCATGGCGGCCGGGCTGGGTGCCAAGCCATTCGTAACCCTGGACGAGGCCCTGGCCGACCCCGCGCTATTCACCCGCGCCCACGTGCTAACGCCGCCCGACCTGCACCACGCCGGCGCACTCGCGCTGTTACAGGCGGGAAAGTCAGTCCTGGTCGAAAAGCCGCTGGCCGTCGATGGTGCGCAATGCGCTGCCCTGACCGAAGCCGCCGCAACCGCAGGCGTGACGCTGGGTGTGAACCAAAACTTCGTACACCACCCGGCCATGGTCAGGCTGCGCGCCCTGCTGGCCCGCGGTGCGCTTGGCCGGCCAAGGTGGATCGGTTGCACCTATAACGTCCCCCTACGCCAGTTGGGGGCTAAGCAGTTCGGGCATTGGATGTTCCAGGCGCCCGGCAACATCCTGCTGGAGCAGGCGGTGCATCCGCTGTCGCAGGTGGTCGCACTGGCCGGGCCGATCGGGACGATGCAGGCTTTGCCGGGTCCGGTGATGGACATTGCGCCGGGTACGCCGTTTGTCTCGTCGCTGGATGTGGTGATGCACGGGGCGCGTTTGCCGGCGCAGCTGCGCTTCGCCGTCGGGCAGGAGTTCCCGTTCTGGCAACTGACGGCCGTGTGCGATGACGGGGTAGCTGTCGCCGACATCCTGGCCAACCGACTGTTCACCTATGGCCGGGGCCGGTGGATGCCGGCCGTGGACGACGCGCTGGCGGGCGTACGCTCGGCGGGCGGACTGATGCGCGATAGCGTCGGCGGTCTGGTCCGTTACGCGGCAGCCACGGCAAAGCTGCGGCCGCGCAGTGACCCGTTTTTCTTATCGATGCGGAGCAGCATCGGTGCGTTCCATGACGCGCTGGACGCGGGCCAAACGCCGGAGCTGGACGGCGCATTCGGCGCGCACCTGGTGTCGGTATGCGAGCGCATTCAGGAACTGGCTTTCCCACAGCCTGTCCCAGCCGCCGCCGCGCCCGTCATCGCGCCCGACTCGACACCGGACTACGACGTGGCGATCCTGGGTGGCACCGGTTTCATCGGCACCCATGTCGTGCGCCGCTTCCTCGACGCCGGAATGCGCGTGGGCGTCATGGCCCGCACCGGGCGAAACCTGCCGGCCGTGTTCCAGGACCCGCGCGTGACCTTCATCCGCGGCAATATTGGGGATAGTGCCGCGGTCGAGCGTGCGATTGGCCCGGCGAAGTACGTCGTGAACCTGGCCCATGGCGGCGGCGGTGCCACGTTTGAGGCGGTAAGGGATGCCATGGTCGGCGGGGCCGAAATCGTTGCCCGTGCCTGCCTGAAGCTGGGCGTAACCCGGCTCGTCTATGTCGGCTCGATCGCGTCGCTGTACCTCGGCCCGCAACCGACGCCGATCGACGGCTCCACGCCGCCTGACCCGCAGGAGGAGCAGCGCGGTGATTATGCCCGGGCCAAGGTGCTGGCGGACCGCATGCTGATGGCGATGCATGCGGCGGAGAAACTGCCCGTCGTGATCCTGCGCCCCGGTGTCGTGGTGGGCGCGGGCGGGCTGCCATTCCATAGCGGCGTCGGGCTGTACAATACCGATCAGCACGCAATTGGCTGGAATGCCGGCACCAACCCGCTGCCGTTTGTGCTGGCCGGAGACGTGGCGGATGCCGTGTACCGCGCAACCCAGGCCGTTGATATCGACGGGCACGCCTACAATTTGGTGGGCGACGTGCGAATGACGGCCCGCGCCTACACCGCCGCCTTGGCCCAGGCCATGGGCCGGCCGCTACAGTTCCACCCGCAATCGGCCCGGTTTTTGTGGGCCGAGGATATGGGCAAGTGGCTTGTAAAGCGCGCCACGGGCCGGGTAGTCCCGGCGCCCGCCCTACGCGACTTCCTATCGCGCGGCATGATGGCAACGTTTGACACGTCGGACGCCAAACGCGACCTAGGCTGGACCCCCGTCGCCGACCCGGCGCAATTCCTGGAGCGTGCCGTGCATATCTATGCCTGAGTTTGGGCCTGAGTTTGGGCCTGAGTTTGGGCCTGAGTTTGGGCCTGAGTTTGGGCCTAAGCTGCTGCACGTGTTTTCCACCTTTGCGGTGGGCGGTCCGCAAATGCGGTTTGCGGCGATTGCAAACCATTTTGGCCGGCGGTGGCGGCACGTGGTGATTGCGATGGACGGGCGGACGGACGCCAAGGAGCGCCTCGATCCCGGGTTGGATGTTTCGTTTGTCGATATACCAGTCCGCCGCGGCCGGACGCTTGGAAACGTTCGCCCATTTCGCCGGCTGCTACACACCATGCGGCCGGACGCCCTGTTGACCTATAATTTTGGTACGATCGACTGGGCCATCGCCAATTTCGACGGCCAGGTGCGTCACGTGCACGTCGAAGATGGCTTTGGGCCAGAGGAGCGGGAACGGCAGCTGCCGCGCCGGGTCTGGCTGCGGCGGTTGCTGCTGCAGCGCAAGACGGTGGTAGTCCCGTCGGAGACGCTGCGTACGCTGGCCACCCGCGTATGGCGGTTACCGCGGGTGGCGTACGTGCCAAACGGCGTTGATTTGGCGCGGTTCGACGCCAGTATGCCCGCCAATGACCGCCTGATTGTCGGTACGGTGGCGGCATTACGCGCGGAAAAGAACCTTGGCCGGCTGATCCGGGCCATGGCCGGCTTGCCCGCGCGGCTGGTGGTGGTGGGCGATGGGCCGGCGCGTGCGGCCCTGCAGGCCTTGGCGAAATCGCTCGGTGTGGACGTGACATTTACCGGCGCGCTGGCCGATCCGGCGTCCGTGCTGCAGACGTTCGACGTGTTCGCGCTGTCTTCCGATACGGAGCAGATGCCGCTCTCGGTTCTGGAGGCTATGGCCGCAGGACGGCCCATTGCGGCGACGGCGGTGGGTGATGTGGCGGCAATGCTGTCGTCGGCGAATCGGCCCTATGCCGTGCCCCTCGACGATGACGCACTGCGTGGGGCGCTGGCGACGCTACTCGGCGATGGGGCGTTACGGGCGCGGCTGGGGACGGCGAACCGGGATCGCGCCGTCGCCGCGTACGATCAACAAACAATGTTCGGCCGTTGGGCAAGCCTGTTTGACGGCACGAAATCTTACTAACAGACGCGGCGTTCTGGCCCGGCGTCTACCAAGCAGCTGTTACCGGCGGCGTCGGTATCGCCCCGGGGTGGTTCGACTACGCCGCCACCAGTGCACAACGCCGCATCGGCCACGACCGGTGCCGTTTTGCCGACAGCGGTCAGGCATGACCACACCGGCCGCGCCCTCCGGCTCGACCGGGCGGCTGGTAACCCCTCGAATGCGATGAACCGCACGACTCGCCAGCCCGTAAAGTTAACGGCCGGCCACCCGTCGCTATGATGCGCCGGGTGGCTGTCGCTGGTGCCGGGTGTTATGGGTCCGCATGTTGTCCGTCACCCGAACTGGCCATTTGTTAACGCTTGAGATGCAGGACGTGGCCAAGCGAAACGTTCTGTCCCGGGCAATGATTTCTAGCTTGGCCGAGGCTCTCCTCAATTTAGGCGACGCCCGGGTCGTGGTGATCAGGGCCGCGGCAGCTTGCACGGTGTGGTCGGCCGGTTTCGATATCGCGGCCTTGGGTCCTGGCATCGACCCGCTGGCGCCCGGCGCGCCCCTGATGCAACTGTTTCACACCATACGGGACTGCCCTGTGCCTGTAATTTCCATGGTGCATGGCAGCTGCTGGGGCGGCGGGACCGACCTGGCATTGCGCTGTGACCTGCTGCTTGCGGATACGTCGTGCACGCTGGCTTTCACCCCCGCCCGGATCGGGCTGCCGTATGACACAGACGGATTACGCCATGTTTTGGGCCGGGCAGGGTTGGGGTTGGCCATGGAAATGTTTGTGACAGCCGCCCCCATCCCCGCGGCGCGGGCACATGCGGCCGGCCTCATTCACCATCTGACCGAACCCGGAGCATTATTGGATTTTACGACCGCGATGGCGGAGCGGATTGCGAGCCTGGCGCCATTATCGGTGCGCAGTGCAAAACAGCAGCTGCGCGCACTGGCCGGCGCCGTATCGCTGCCGGATGAGGTGCAAGCGCAGATCGATACGAACCGTGCAACCGCGTTGGCCAGCACTGATTTTATCGAGGGTCTGGCTGCCTTCCACGCCCGCCGGGCACCACACTTCAGGGGACAATGATGACCTTCGCATTGTGGATGGTCTTGGCCGCTGGCGTTCTGCCCTACGCCACAACGGGCCTGGCCAAGTCGGGCGGGTTCGATAACCGTGCCCCGCGGGAATGGGCTGGCAGTCTAACCGGCTGGCGGCAGCGGGCCGATTGGGCGCACCGCAACCATTTTGAGGCTTTTCCACTGTTCGCCGTGGCGGTGCTGGCCGCCATGGTGACGCATGCGCCGCAGGGACGGATCGATCTGCTTGCCGGCGTCTATATCCTGTTCCGCCTCGTCTACACGGGGGCTTATCTGGCCGATCAGGCGACGCTCCGCTCCGCCTTATGGTTCGGCGGGTTGGTATGCGTTGTTGGCTTGTTTCTGTCCGGCACCTGACACCCGGTACGCCTGCACGAACGCCCACACGTCATCCAACACCGGCGCCCGGCTTTGAAAAAGCGGCGCGAAGGCAGTGATCAGGCCGATATGTCCAATATCGGGGTAGAACCGCGTCGCAACCGGGCCCCCCCGGGCCTGGATAGCTGCAGCCAGGGTCCGTGTATTGCGCGGCCGCACCGTCGTATCGGCGTCACCATGGATCAGCAACAGCGGCGGGTTTGTACCGTCGGCGAACGCCAATGGCTGATTTGCTGGCGTGTTGGCGGGTCCAAAAACCGGGATCACGCTCGGGTCCTGTGACGGCAGGAAGTCGGCGGGCGTGGCCAGAGCCATGACGCCGGCGATCGTATTGCGGGACAGACCCGCGTCTCGCAATAGCGATCCATCGAGCGCAAGCATGGCCGCGTTATACGCCCCGGCTGAGTGTCCCATGATAAACACACCGCCGGTCGCACCATATGCCGGCGCGTGTTGCGCGGCCCAGGCGACCGCGGCGGCGTTGTCGCGTAGGAAGCCGGGGTACGTCACCTCCGGGTACAGCCGGTAATCCGGCACCACCACGACAGCGCCCCGTCCGGCCAGGCTTTGTGCCACGAACGGGTACATGGACTTATCGCCAGTCGTCCAGCTGCCGCCATAGAGGAACACGATCATGGGCGCGCCCTGGCTGGCGCTGATAGGACGGTAGACGTCCAGCGTACGCCGGGGTCCCTCTCCATAGGCGATGTCACGCTCGACCGTCGCCTGGGTCGGCACCGTCGCGTTCAAAAGGCCGGATGGTGAGCAGGCGCCGAGTAAGCTGGCGAATAGGGAGGCGGCAAGAAATCGCATTGGTTCAAAACGCCGCGGCGCGCGGAAGGTCGCGTCTCCACAGTAAATTAACCTCTGTCGCGTATTTCGGGACCTGTCGCAGCGGTTGCGACGTGAACGGAAATTCAACGACTGCGTGGGCAGAGGATTAAACACACATGACAACACTGACCGTCGGCTCCGGCCAAGATTATACGACCGTTGCGGCCGCCGTAGCCGCTGCGCACGATGGCGACACGGTGCTGGTCCAGGCTGGGACCTACGTGAACGACTTCGCCCACGTCGCAAGCCGGATCACGCTGCAGGCGGTCGGTGGATTGGTGGAGATGGTGGCCACGGTCGCGCCCCCGAATGGGAAGGCGATACTCGACACCTATGCTGATACAGTCGTGGATGGCTTCAGCTTCACTGGAGCCAAGGTCAGGGATAATAACGGCGCAGGTATACGCAGCAATGCGGGTAATCTCACAGTCCGGAACTCTATATTCTTCAACAATCAAGATGGAATCCTGGTCGCCGGGGGTGCCGATACCACCGTTACGATCACCGGGTCGGAATTCGCGTATAACGGTGCCGGTGACGGATTTTCCCACAATATCTATGTCAATGCCGTAAAGGCACTGGTGATCGACAACAGCTACTTCCACGGCGCGGTTGTCGGACATGAAATCAAGAGCCGGGCCTACTCCACAACCATCACGAACAGCCGCATCATCGACGGGCCCGGCAGCACGGCAAGCTATAGCGTGGACCTGCCGAATGGCGGTGTGGCGACGATCCGCAACACGGTGATCGAAAAGGGTGCGGACGCCCAGAACCAGGCGATGATCCATTTTGGTGGTGAAAGTGCGCCCTATGCCGGCTCCAGCCTGACAATGAGTGGCAACACTTTCGTAAACGACCGCGCAGTGGTTGTTGGGCTGAACAATGTGGCCGGGTCGCCGGTTACGTTTACGGGCAATACGCTGTTTGGCGTGGCGCAGGAGCAGTTTGGCGTCACGTCTGGCAATACTGTCCTGGCCGCACGACCGGCGCTGGACCTGACGACCCGGGTGACTGCACCGGTGCTACCGCCCGCGGTTCCAGCCCCGCCGCCGGTGGTGATCGATACGCCGGCCGGGCTGAGCTACGTCGATTTTGGCCGGGCGGGCGCGGTGGTGGCCAGCGGCCACGTGCTGCAGGTCGGTGCCGGGCGCGCCTACACCACGCTGCAATCCGCCCTGGCCGCCACTATCGATGGTGACACCGTGCAGGTCGACGCCGGCACCTACACCGACGATTTTGCGACCGCAAACCATAAGGTTATCATCGAAGGTGTGGGCGGCATGGCCCACTTCGTCGCCGACCGGATCGGTGAGAACGACGTTGGTATCCTGGACGTACACGCTAGCGTCACCGTCCGTAACCTGACGTTCAGCGGTGCGCGCAGCTATGAGGGTAACGGTGCCGGGATGCGCGTGCGCGGCGGGGACGTGACCATCGTCAATAGCGTGTTTAGCGGCAACGACGTGTCGATACTCGCCCATGCGCCGGCGACCTCGATCGGGATTTATGACAGCGAGATCGGTGCCAACGGCAATTACGACAAGGCGACGCACAACCTGAATATCGGCGACGTCGGCAGCTTCACGATGGAGAATACCTACGTCCATGGTGGCCTAGTGGCGCATGAGGTGAATGACCGCGCGTTCTTCAGCCGGATCGAGAATAACCGCATCGTCGACACGGCAGACTCAACTGCGAGCTTTGGTATCAACCTCGGCCGGGGCGGGGTCGCGCTGATCCAGGGCAATCAGATCGAAAAGGGTGAGAACGCGGTCAACGGGATCCTAATCCATGTCGGGGGCGAGGGTCCGACCTACACGAGCACGAATGTTCAGGTGCAGAATAACCTGCTCGTGTCGAAGGTGCAGAACTTCGACCACCCGTACACTTTCTTCGTGGTTGCGGACGGTACGGCGGCGGGGGGCGTGGCACCGTACACGACGGTGATCGGCAACACGTTCGTGGGCGGGGTTAATGGCAGCATGCAGGCCTTCGGCACGGTCAGCCAATCGGCGACGGTTGCAGCGTCGGCCAGCATTTCCCGCGATGTGCCCTGGATGACCCCCGCAGCCGGCACGCCAGGTGCCATGCCCGGTGTCACGCCCGGTGTCACGCCCGGTGCCATGGGGGGCGCCACGTTGGGTGGGCCGGATACGCTGACACTGTCGTTCCATACGGTTGATCTCTTCGCCCCGGCGCAGGTCGTGGTGACAGTCGACGGCGTGGCCGTAGGCGGCGGGACTGTGCAGAACGGCGTCGACCTGACCTATTCCGGCACATGGGGCGGCGGTTCGCATACAATTACAGCGACGGAGATCAACAGCCGTTACGGTGCCAGTCTTCAGGGCGGGTACACCCAGTTGCTGCGGGCGACGCTGAACGGCATCACCGTCGATGCAGCCGCGAACGAGTTGGTGTGGCAGCCGGCGAGCGTGATCGTTGTGACCCCATACCAGGCCCGGTCTGCGGCCATCGCGGCGGCGGACCCGCTGGCGAGTACGCCACTATTCGATGCGGGCTACTATCTGATGCACAACGCCGACGTGGCCGCCGCCGGCCTCGATCCGCTGCAACATTTCGAGCAGAGTGGCTGGGCCGAGGGCCGGGACCCGAGCGCCTTGTTCAGTGACGCCAAATACCTGGCGGCCAATACCGACGTCGCCGCCGCGCACATCAACCCGCTGCTGCACTACATCCAGTATGGACAGGCGGAGGGGCGGAGTGCCTTCACCGTCGCTGACGCCCCATCGCCCGAGGCCGCGCTGTTCGACGCCACCTACTACCTGGCCCACAACCCGGACGTGGCCGCGGCGGGGGTCGATCCGCTTACGCACTTCCAGCAAAGTGGCTGGGCCGAGGGCCGGGACCCCAGCGCCGCGTTCAGCGATAGCCGATACCTGGCGGCCTATGCCGACGTGCGTGACGCCCATGTCGACCCACTGGCGCATTTCGCCCTGCATGGACAAGCGGAAGGACGGATGGCGTTCGCGGTGCTGCCCCCCACCACGGGTCCAGCGACCGAGGCGCAGTTGTTCGATACGGCCTATTACCTGGGCCATAACCCGGACGTGTTGGCCGCCCATGTCGACCCGCTGCTGCATTATGAGCTGCATGGCTGGATGGAAGGCCGGGACCCGAGCGCCGGGTTCAGCACGACGCATTATCTGTCGGCCAACCTGGACGTGGCGGCCGCCCATATCGACCCACTGGCGCACTACGCCCAGTCGGGCCAGGCGGAGGGCCGGATGGCTTTTGCGGTCTAGGCACTGGGGCAGCTTTCGTTCATTCAGAGCCGTCACGGCTCTGGATGAACGAAGTAAGCTGCTCTAGAATATGGGTTTCTAGAGCACGACCTTTCGAACGATCGATCCCGATCGGCCGAAACGTGCTCTACGTCTCAAACCCGCCCGGCGCGCGCTGGCCGATCATGGCCAGAAACTCGCGCCGGGTGCTGGGGTCGTCGCGGAATGCCCCGGTCAGCCGGCTGGTGACCATGCTGACGCCTGGTTTATGGACGCCGCGGGTGGACATGCACTGATGTCCAGCCTCGATCACGACACCGACGCCGCGGGGTTGCAGAACCTGATCGATGGTGGTCGCGATTTGCACCGTCAGGCGCTCCTGGATCTGCAGGCGCTTGCTGTAGGCGTCCACGACCCGGGCCAATTTGCTGATTCCGACCACGCGGTCGCGCGGCAGGTATGCCACGTGGCAGCGGCCGATGATGGGAACCATGTGGTGCTCGCAATAGCTCTCCAACCGGATGTCGCGCAGCAAAACGACCTCGTCATAGCCGCCTACCTCCTCGAACGTGCGTTCCAGCAGCGCGACCGGGTCGATGTCATACCCTTCGAACAACTCACCATACGCCTTCGTGACCCGGCGGGGCGTATCGCGTAGGCCCTCCCGATCGGGGTCGTCGCCGGCCCAGCGGATCAGTGTGCGGATCGCGGCCTCGGCCTCGGCCGGTGAGGGGCGGCGGCTCGTTTGCGACGTGGTATCGGCGGGTGTGGTGGGCGTAATACTGTTCAAGATCGGGCCATCCCATTCAGATCGGCGGTTACGTGGGCCACCGAGGGATGTAGGCGCAACCGCTGCTTGGGCAAGCGTCAGTGGATGCGGGACGGCGTGTCCGGGCAATCGAGGCTGAAGCCGGGGATTGCGGCGTCGAAGCCATCCCCCTGTTCGTCGATCATGTGGTAGGTGCCGGTCATGAAGCCAGACGGCGTCGGCAGCGGCGTGCCGGACGTGTACTCGAACGCCTGGCCCGGTTGCAGCCGCGGCTGTTTACCGACTACGCCCGGCCCCTCAACCACATGGGTCTGGCCCCGTGCGTCGGTGATGCGCCAGGTGCGGCGGAGTAGCTGGACCACGGCCGGCCCCTGGTTCTCAATGCGCACGGCGTAGGCCCAGACCCACTGCCCGGGCTCCGACTGATCGGGCAGGAATTGGGTGCGGACCTGTACGAGTACGCCGCGGGTGGTGGCGCTATAGGTGTCGTTCACTCGGCAGCCTGTTGCAGGCGGCAGGTGTCCAGCGCCGTTAGCAAGTCGTGCAGCAAATCGGCCGGGTCCTCTAGCCCGATCGATAGGCGGAGCGCGCCGTCGGTGATGCCGAGCCGGGCCCGCTCGTCTGCGCCGATCCGCATGTGCGTCGTGGTAGCGGGGTGGGTGACCAAGGACTTGCTATCGCCCAGGTTGTTGCTAATCGCGACCAGGCGCAGTGCGTCCATGAAGCGGAACGCTGCCGCTTTGCCGCCAGCGAGTTCGACCGTCAGCAGCGTGCCGCCGCCGGTCATTTGCGCCATCGCCAACGCATGCTGTGGGTGGTCGCGCCGGGTTGGATACAGGACGCGGGCGACGGCTGGGTGATCGGCCAGCGCGTCCGCAATCTGGGCGGCGGCGGCGGAGGCGGCACGGACGCGTAGATGCAGCGTCTCCATCCCCTTCAGCAGCAGCCAGGCGTTGAAGGGTGAAATGCTGGGGCCGGTATTGCGAATGAACGGCTGCAACGTCTCGTCGATCCATTTGGCTGGGCCAAGCACCGCGCCACCCAGGACCCGACCCTGACCGTCGATGTGCTTGGTGCAGCTGTAAATGACGATATCCGCGCCGAGTTCGAGCGGCTTTTGCAGCAGCGGCGTCGCGAACACGTTATCCACCACAACGAGTGCCCCGGCCGCATGGGCTAGGGTGCCGATCGCACGAAGATCAAGGATGTCCAGCATCGGGTTAGACGGGCTTTCCAGCAGCACCATCGCGGCCGGGGTGGCGAGCGCAATCCGCCAGGCATCAAGATTGGTGCCATCCACGAACTCGGTCACGATGCCATATCGGGGCGCCAGGGTACTGACGATCCAGTGGCAGGATCCGAATAGGGCGCGGGACGCCACAAGCCGGTCGCCGGTTTTGAGGTGGCTCATCAGCGTCGCGTGAACGGCGGCCATGCCGGTGGCGGTGGCGCGACAGGTCTCCGCACCCTCCAGTAAAGCAAGGCGCTTTTCCAACATCGTGACAGTCGGGTTGCCGAACCGGGAGTATTGGTAGTGGATCTCGGTACCGTTAAACGTGTTCTCGGCCTGGGCGGCGTTGTCATAGACGAAGCCGGAGGTCAGGAATAGCGCCTCTGACGTTTCGCCATAAGGGGTGCGTGTGGTGCCGCCATGGACCAATTGGGTGGCGGGGCGATAGGGGGTGGGCATGGGCGTACACTCCATCGGATGGCCGGAGTGCCTGGCGGTGTGGCGGTACCGCAGGCCTCTTTAGCGCGCTTGTTTAACCTCGCCGCAATCCGGCCGGACAAATCACGAGGGCAATCTATCTAGTCGCAGGGCCGTTGCAGGGTCAACGGTGGAGTTGTATGACCGGGTCAACGCGGGCGTAGTTCAATGGTAGAACGGCAGCTTCCCAAGCTGCATACGAGGGTTCGATTCCCTCCGCCCGCTCCAGCGGTTTGGCTTCCTAGAACGTTATCTCCGTACGCAAGCCAAACACCGCCGCATCGCCCAGGCGCTTGCCGGGTTGCGCCGGGTTCTGGGCTCCGCCGTTCAGGTTGGTGATATATTGCGCCGTGGGCTGCACGACCAGCCAGGGCGCGACCTGCGCTTGATAGGTCAACTCCAACACACTCTCATTATTGCGTAGCGGGCGGCCTAGCGGAGCCAGGCGGCCGAATTCTGCGTCGGAGCGGCGGGCGGTATCGCTGATTCGGGCGTAACCCAATCCGACGCCGGCCGTATCATCTTCCCGGCCGGGGATGACGCCCTTCCAGGCTACACCCGCCTCCAAATAAACATTGATCAGGTTACGGTCACCAGGGGCACCTTGGGCACGGGCGAAAATCGCTACACCCTGGTCCTTCTTGCCCGGCTTACGCCACAGCAGCTGATCGGCGACGGCATACAGGCTCCAATTCGTACGCCGGCGCTGACCGGTGCGTTGATCGGCGGCGGCGTTGGATTGGAACAGGCCGCCCAATTTGTACGTGCCCGCAAGCCCGCCTTCGCTTGTGCCGACGCTGTGCTGAACCTCACTAATCAGCAGGATGCCATTGGACTCACGCCGATCGGTTGCCTGGTTTGACACGCCTTCAAACAAGCCAACCAGGATTTTAGTGTCATAGGGTAGCGCGGCCCGGACCCGGATCGCAGGCTGGGCAAGCAGTAACGAGGAGCCGCCGCCCTGAATACTTTCATTGAACAGGGTCGACAGGCCAAACGTGCGGTTGATGAACAGCTCGCCATAGGTGCTAAGGGCGAATTCCTGATCGAGGGCGAGCTGACCGACACGAACACTGACGGCGCGGTTGAACAGCGCCTGCTCGTACCAGGCCTCGAATAGTACAGTGTCGCGCCGCGTCTCAATCCCGCTGACGGTATTGAGGTTGTTGCCAAGGTTGTTTTGGCTGAGGCCGCGGCCGTGGATTTGGTAGGCGGACACGTTGAACGTGCCTCCGTACCACAGCCCGGCCTTTTCCGTGTTCAGGCCGATGCTCATGGCCAGCAGGCCCTCGAACGTCGCGCCGCGCCGGACGCCGCCGGTAACGTTGCCCAGGATCTCGGCCGTCTCCGCCAGGCCGAAGGTCACGCCCCGGGCCGCCAGTGCAGCGCGTAGGCCGCCCGGATCACCAAACAGCGTCTCCCGCGTCCAGAGCGATCCAGTGTCCGGCTTCTCGGGCGTCACGGCCGGCGTGGCGGGACCGCCGGGTACGGCCTGGCGCGCGGCGGGGGCGGCGGGCATGGGCTTTTCATCGTCATCGTCATTGGTCGCGGCCCAGGCCTGTGACGTTCCCAGGCAAGCTAGGATCAGTACGATGGGCGCCAGTCGTTTCAGCATAGCGCACCCCTGTTTCCCGGGCGGGCGGCAGTCAATGGCGTTGCGATCGCGGCCATCACCGTGCGCGTCCCGACCTGGCGTTTAAACACCCTGACCCAATGCGCGCCGGCCTGCACCGCCACGGCGGAGCCCAT
>JAYVTX010000047.1:0-3458 GCA_043788425.1 Rhodospirillales bacterium | reverse complement strand
AGGCGCACACCGAATGCGGTTGCACCTTTGGGGGCCAATGCAGAATCCTTCGTCGCCCAGGCCATGCCGGCAATGTCCAGATGCGCCCACGGGCCGCGTACAAACCGCTGGACGAACTGCGCACCGATGGTGGCACCGCCAGGCCGGCCGCCGATGTTCTTCATGTCCGCGATGTCGGAGCGGATCAACTTGTCATACGCCTCCCCAAGCGGCATCCGCCACAGCGCCTCACCGGACGCAGTGCCAGCGGCCAGGAGCTGCGTCGCCAGCGGGTCGTCATTGCTGAACAGCCCGGCGTGGTGGTGGCCGAGCGCCACGATGATGGCACCCGTCAGCGTCGCCAGGTCGATGCTGATGCGCGGCGCGAACCGGTCCTGCGCGTACCAAAGCAGGTCGGCCAGCACGAGCCGGCCCTCCGCATCGGTATTTTGCACCTCGATCGTTTGGCCCGATAGGCTGCGGATAACGTCCCCGGGTCGCATGGCGGTGCCGGACGGCATGTTCTCCACCAGGCCGACGATCCCGACGGCGTGGACGCGGGCTTTGCGGGCGGCAAGCGTGTGCATGGTGCCGATGATGGCGGCGGCCCCGGCCATGTCCCACTTCATGTCCTCCATGTTGGGTGCCGGTTTGATGCTGATGCCGCCAGTATCGAACGTGACTCCCTTGCCGATCAGCGCCACGGGAGGGCCTTCAGCTCCCTGCCACTGCATGACCACGACGCGTGCGCCATGTGCGCTACCCTGTGCCACGGCCAGGATTGCGCCGAAGCCGAGTTCGGCCAGCGCGGCCTCATCCAGGATTTCAACCGTGACGCCCACAGCCTCCAGCGCGCGGCAGCGGTCGGCAAGTTCGGCGGGATACAGCACGTTCGGCGGCTCGCTCGCTAAATCGCGGGCCAGGAATACGCCGTCGCGCGCGGCGATCAGCGGCGCGTAAGCCGTGCGGGCGGCGTCGGGGTTTTGGGTGGCGATGGTAAGCGTTGTGAGGCTGGGCTTGTCCTCCGCCTTCTCCTTCGTGCGGTAGCGGTCGAAGCGGTAGCTACGCAGCGCGGCACCCAGCGCGGCGTGGGCAGCGTCGGTGTCGGTGCCACTGGGGATCAGGGTTGCGACTGGGTCTTTGTGCAGGACCAGGGCGGCCGCGGCACCCGCCTCCTCATAGGCGCGGGCGTTGGGATTGGGGCCCAGGCCGACCAGTACCACGCGGGGGTGCGCGTCGGTGGCACCGAGCACCACGCAGGTTTGGCCTTTTTTGCCCGTGAACGCAGCGGCGGCGATCGCACGGGTCAGCGCGCCGCCGCATGCCTTGTCTGCATCGGTGAACACGGGCGGGTGCGGTTGGCCCTGGATGAGCAGCAGCGCCAGCGCGCCCTGGCCGGGCAGGGTGGCGGGGGCGAATACGGTGTCGAGCATGCAGTCTCCGATTAATCAGCCTGAGATCGTAGGGTCGGTCAGCCGCCGCCGCTCGTCTAGGGCAAAGCGGTCGGTCATGCCGGCGATATAGTCCGCGACGGCGTGGGCTGCGTTGCCGTTCGCACGGTCGCGCCACTGGTCGGGCAGCAATGCCGGGGTGGTGTGCAGCAGGTTAAATAGCTCCTCCGTCACCCGGCGGGATTTGCCCGTCATGCGGTTCACGCGCCAGTGGCGGTACATGCGGACGTACAGGAATGTCTTGATCGCCGCATTGGCGGCGGCCATCGCCGGGCTGAACCCGACAACCGGCCCCGGCGCGGCGCGGATAGCGTCGGCGTTGGCCGGGGCCAGGGCGTTCAGCCGACGCTGCGTTTCCTGCGTCAAATCCGTGACCAACCTGTCGATGACCCGGCGGATCGTCTCATGCCGTAGCCGGCTGGGGGTGGTGGGGCCCAGGTCCTGCGCCTGCCGCAGCGCGTCGCCCACAACGGGCAGGTCCCGCAGGTCGTCGATGGTAAATAACTCGGCACGCAGCCCGTCATCCAGGTCGTGGCTGTGATACGCCACGTCATCCGCCAGCGCCGCGACCTGTGCCTCCGCCCCTGCCTGGGTCGTGAGGTCAATGCGGTGCTCGGCCGCGATTGCCGCGATGACCGGGTGGGGGTTCGTCAGCGGGCCGTTATGCTTGGCCAGACCCTCCAGCGTTTCCCAGGTGAGGTTGAGGCCGTCGAACGCGGCGTACCGGCCCTCCAGCACCGTCACCACCCGCAGTGATTGCGCGTTGTGGTTGAAGCCGCCGTGGTTTTTCATGGCATCGTTGAGGCCGTCCTCCCCCGCATGGCCGAACGGCGGGTGGCCGAGATCATGGGCGAGGGCCAGCGCCTCCGTCAGGTCCTCATCCAGTGCCAGCGTGCGGGCGATGGAGCGGGCAATTTGCGCGACTTCTAGGCTGTGGGTCAGTCGCGTGCGGTAGTAATCCCCCTCATGCGTGACGAAAACCTGGGTTTTGTATTGGAGTTTGCGGAAAGCGGAACTGTGGATCACCCGGTCGCGGTCGCGTTGCCAGGGGGTGCGGTTGGGCGATTCAGGTTCGGCGTGGCGGCGTCCGCGGGTGTGGGTTGTGGCATAGGGGGCGAGCATGGGGCGTGGGTAGCGCAGGACGCGGTTGGTGGCGAGGGTGCGGACTACCAGTGGAGCGGATGTGGCCCTTTGCTCCCCAGACGCCTCGTGTGCGCTGGTTTGTGAGACCTTGATCCAGCGTCCGGACCGGTACGTAGCCGTAAAACGCCATTGTTCCGGTAGGTCAGCAGCAAACCTACTGGGACGCTGAACGTGTTAAAGCGCCGAGGCTTCTGACCCATTCGACCGTTTTACGACCGCGCTTCCAGCACCATGTTGAAGGGGCCGGCAGTTGCCTTTCGGACGTGTGTAAATCCGCCCGCGCGTATCACTTCCGTCAGCTTCGCCTCTCCTGCTTGGGCACCCAGCCCTTCAGCCACTTCCTGATCGAGCGAGGTGGGCACGCAAAGCATCGTGGAGGCATTGTAGTACAGCCGACCGACGGGGTTCATGTTCTGCTCCGGACGATCTCCAGCGATCGGCTCGACGACCATCCACGTGCCATCGCTTTTGAGGATATGCCGCATATGACCTGCGCAGCCACGCGGATCACCCATGTCATGCAGGCAATCGAAGCTCGTTACGAGGTCGAAGTCGGCTTCCTTAATTTCCTTGGCGCTCGTCGCAATAAATTTCACCCGATCACCTAAACCATGGTTTTCGGCATGGCCTCTCGCCTTTTCTATCGAGGGTTCGTGGAAATCGTACCCAATAAAATGACTATTTGGGTAGGCTTTAGCCATCAGGAGTGTTGAGAAGCCTATACCGCATCCAACATCCGCGACCTTCGCCCCCGACTTCAGCTTTTCTTCCACACCAGCTAAAGCAGGTACCCAGCTCTGTACGATATTATTGACGTAGCTCGGCCGGAAGAACGCTCCGGTCGCGCAGAACAGGCACCCGGCAGAGTCACCCCAACGCACGCCA
>JAYVTX010000046.1:0-3407 GCA_043788425.1 Rhodospirillales bacterium | reverse complement strand
CCGCCGGCGGGGGGACAATCGCCGCCCCGGTGGACCGTGCCGGACCCACTCTGGCTGTCCCGCAGCCCGCCAACCTTTCAGCCCCGAGCTTTGGTTCGCCCAGTCTGCTTCTGGACGGAAACGGTCCGAACAGCACGGCGCAGATACCCCCGCCCCCGGACCTTTCACGACCCCGGCCAGCTCCGGCCACCACCCCACCCCGTACCGGACCCGCGGCGCTGGCTGTCCCAGACATCACGCTCGATACGCTCGAACGTGCCGGAATGGTTGTGGCCCGCACCGCCCGCACCCGCATATCCGAGGAGTACCGCATCGTCGTCGGCCGGGTCATGCGCGAATTGCGGAACGAGGCGGAGGGCGGCGGCCTGCATAACCTTGTCCTCGTCACCAGCGCCCGTCCGGGTGAAGGTAAAAGCTTCACGTCGCTCAACCTCGCGGGCAGCCTGGCCCAGCATGGGACGGACAAGGTGCTGCTCATCGATCTGGACGCTAAACATATGCCGCTATCCGCCCAGTTGGGCGTCGGCGACCGGATCGGGCTCCACGATCTGATCGTCAACCCGCAGATGCGGCATGAGGATGTGATCCTGTCGACGGCCGTGCCGAACCTGAGTTTCATGCCCGTCGGCACCCGCGTGACGGAGGCGATGGATGCAACCGGCGTGCGCCCGATGCCGCCCACGATCGCCCGGATCGCGCGCCGCTTTCCCAAACACATTATCATCCTGGACGCACCGCCCTGCCTATCGACCAGCGACCCGCATACCGTGGCCCCGCACGTGGGTCAGGTCGTGATGGTGGTGGAGGCCGAGCGGACCCAACGGACCGAGGTTGAAGCGGCCATCGACCTGGTGCGGGTCTGTCCGACCATCACGATCCTATTGAACAAGGTGAAGCTCACGACCAGCCACACCTTTGGCGCTTATGACTACTACGGCTCCTATGGCTGAGCGGGCGCGTGTGACCCAGCTTCGTCTGTGGCTGTTAACCGGCCTCGGACTGTCGATGGCTGATGTCGCGGCAACCGGTGTCGCGGCGGCGCAGGGCGTGGGCGGCGGCTACCCGCCGTTGACACCAGCGTCGATCGATGTGCGCACCGGCGATCTACGCCAGCAGTTGCGGGCGTACGAACCCAATCAGCCCGAGCGCTCGACGCTGCCAGAATGGATCGTCAGCCCGGCGATCGGGGTCGATATCGGTATCACCGACAACGCCTTGGCGACCGAGCGTAACCGCCGCGCCGACATCTTCACACTCATCACCCCCTCACTCGGCATCTCGGGTGAGACGGCGCGGGTCCGGGTCAACGCGACCTATTCGCCCCAGGCCTATATTTATGCCCGAACCGGTAGCCAGAGCCGGGTCGACCAGTTCGGCAACGGCACCGCGCTGATCTCCGTCGTGCCAGGCACGCTATTCCTCGATCTACGTGGGTCAATCACGCAGGCGTCGCGCACAGGTGGACTGGGCAGCGGTTCGAACTCGGTCGGGCAAAATCAGTCAGACCAGGTACAAAGCCTGTCATTCTCGATCACGCCCTATGCCGAACAACGCTTTGGCGGGTGGGGCACGGCGCGCGTCGGCTACTCTTTCGTGCGCACGCTGCAGGACACGAACAACCAGACCAATTTCAGCCAGGTCGCCAACCAAATCGCGCTGCAACAGGCGTTCAACAACTCGGGCCTGAATAATGGCGGCAATGGCGGCGGTATCACCGGCAACCTGACCACGCAGCGGGAGCGGGCAAGCTTCATCACAGGTGAAAACCTGGGCCGGTTTAACGTGATCACGGTTGTGGAGGCGGTGCAGTACAGCGGTGCCGGCGCGTACCACAACGCGCACCGCAATTCGGCCAACGTCGATGTGGGTTATGCACTTAGCCGTACCGTCACGCTGGTCGCCGGGACCGGCTATCAGGACATCCGCTACACGGGCACGCCGGGCTTCCGGGTGAGTGAGCCCGTTTGGAACGTAGGCGTGCGCCTGACACCCGATCCGGACAGCACCATCACCGTCGGCTACGGGCGCAAGGACGGGGCCAATAGCCTTTATCTGAATGCGGTAACGGCACCCACGGCCCGGACCCGGCTATACGCCCGGTATTCGCAGGGGCTATCGACGAATGCCGAAGGGCAGCAGGACCTGCTGCAATCGACAACGGTGGGTAGCACCGGGCTGCTGACCGATACTGCAACCGGGGCGCCCGCATCGTCCACCAGCTCGCAATTCGGCACCCAAAACGGCCTTTCTCGGCTGCGCCAGTTCTCGATCAGCGCGTCGCTACTGCTGAACCGCGACTCGTTCACCACCTCCGTAGTCAACGAAAACCGGTCAAACATTTCCGCCATCACCTTCGGACCCGGCGTGAATGGAACCGCCCTGCCAGTCCTGCCGGCCGGCAGCTCGTCCAACGGCACATTCTTCAGCCTGTCATGGCAGCATGAACTCTCGCCCGTTATGACTATCAGCACGTCCGCGTCCTACGGCGTGACCGACTTTTCCAACCTGGGCAGCGCGGGCAATTCGCGGCAGACGTCGATCAGTGGGCAGGCTGCGCTCAGCTATCAGTTCACGGAGACGTTGGGCGGCAGCGTGCGTTACCTGTACACCGAACGAAGCAGCAATCAGGCCCAGACGCTTTTCGGCAGCCAGGGCAACCTGGTGCAGAACACGCTGCTGGCCGGGCTTCGCAAGTCTTTCTGAACGGCGGGCGATTTGTACGAAACTTTCTATCACCTCACGGCCACTCCGTTCCAACTGACTCCGGACAGCCGCTTCTTTTTCGGTAGCAAGGGCCATAGCAAGGCTATCGCGCACCTGAATTACGGACTGGCGCAGGGGGAAGGCTTTATCGTCGTCACCGGCGAAGTGGGCGCAGGTAAAACAACGCTTGTTGAGTGGTTGCGCAGCCAGATGGATGAGGGTGCGTTCACCATCGCCCGTGTCAGCACCACGCAGGTCAGCGGCAACGATCTGTTCCGCCTGGCTATGGCGGGCTTTGGCCTGGTGGACGAGCATGCGGACAAGGCGACGCTGCTGTATCGGTTCGAGGAGGTGCTGCGCCAGCATCAGGAACAGGGCCGCCGCTGCCTGCTGGTAATCGATGAGGCGCAAAACCTGTCCATGCCCGCGCTGGAAGAGTTGCGCATGCTGTCCAACATCACCGTCGACGGCCGCACGTCGCTGCAAACCATTCTGCTGGGCCAGCCGCAGTTCCGCCGCATGCTAGCCGACCCGGCCATGGAGCAGTTGCGCCAGCGGGTGCTGACGTCCTACCATCTGGGGCCGCTCAGCTACGATGAGACGCGGGCCTACATCGAACACCGCTTGCTGGCCGTCGGCTGGAACGGTGACCCGCATTGGGACGACGCCGCGTTCGACGCCGTGTTCCGTCACACGGGTGGTAT
>JAYVTX010000045.1:0-2580 GCA_043788425.1 Rhodospirillales bacterium | reverse complement strand
CTCGACGTTGCCTCGTCCAGAAACAGCCAGTCCGGCCGTGTCAGCAACGCACGCGCGATGGCCATCCGCTGTAGCTCGCCACCGGACAGTCGCTGCTGCCAAGGTGCATCCTCGTCCAGCGCGGGGATGAATGCCGCCAAGCCTGCGATGGTCAGCGCCTTAACGACCGCATCGGCCGGCGCATCGGCCGCCGGGTAGCACACGACCGCGCGCAGCGTGCCCGGCGGCACGTACGGCTTTTGCGGCAGGAACATGACCCGCCCCGGCGGCACGGCGACGGTCCCGGTGGCAAACGGCCAGATGCCAGCCAGCGTCCGGAATAGCGTCGACTTGCCGCTGCCGGACCGGCCGGTGATCAGCGTCGACTGACGCGGCCGGATCGTGAGTGTCGCGCGGTCCATCAGCACGTCGCCGTCAGGCAGGGTGATGGTCGTCTCATGCATTCCGGCCGCTGCGTCCGCCGCCCGGTCCGGCCCATGTACCGACTGGGCCGCCGCGATCGCCTGCTGGAACGTGGTGAGCCGCACGATCTGCGACCGCCAGTCCGCAAGCTTGGCATAGGCGGTGACAAACCAGCTCAGCGCGTCGTTCACGCTGCCGAATGCGCCCGCGGTGCGCATGAGGTCGCCAAGCTGGATCGTGCCGGCAAAATAGCGCGGGGCGGCGATGACGATCGGGAAGATGGCCGCTGCCTGGGCGAACCCGTCGGTGAACAAGTTGACCTTCAATTCGCGCCGGGCCAGGGCGATCCAGTTTGCGCGAATAGCGGCAAATCGGGTGCCGGCCGCCGCCTGCTCCGTCGCCTCGCCGCCCGACAGCGCCACGCCTTCGGTATTGTCACGCAGGCGCACGAGGCCGTAGCGGAAATCGGCCTCCGCCCGCTGCCGCCGCACGTTGAGCGGGATCAGCGCGCGGCCGACCCGGTGCGTGAGCCAGCTGCCGACGCCGGCATACAGGATGGCGAGCCACAACATGTACCCTGGGATGGCCCAACCGAGCACCGTGATGTCTCCCGACAGCGCCCACAGAATACCGGCAAAGCTCACGAAGCTCACAACGGTCGACAAAAAGCTGATGCCCAGATCGAGCGCGTTCTGAACGTAGTCGCGCACGTCCTCGGCGATGCGTTGATCGGGGTTGTCGGTCCCGGCGTCCTCGTCGGCGACGGCGGTGAGGCCGATCGTGTAATAGGCGTGGCCGGATAGCCAAGCTGTGGTGAGCCGCGCCGTCATCCAGCGTCGCCACCGGATGCTGAGCAGCTTCTGCAGGTACCCACGGAGCACGCTGAGCGGCAGATAGACGCTGACGATCGCGAGGAACCCCGGCATGAACCCGCTCTCGGTCACGCGCCAGGTCAGGAGCAGGTTGATAAACGCTGTGAGGTCACGCGCCTGCAACGAATCGTAGAACGCGCCGCGCCAGCTATTGAGCAGCACGTCGACCGCGACGCTAAACAGGCTGAGGCCGATGACGCTGGCCAGCAGCAGCCAGGCAACCCATCGCTCCTCGGACCGGAAATACGGGGTGGCGAGGCGCCAGGCGTCGCGGAGCACCGGACCCATCCCGGTGTTATTCACCACGCGGTTATTCATCCCGGGCTTATTCATCACGCGCTTGACCGTCCTGAACGGCCCGCAGCCGGATCACGCCCTTGATGGCCGCAGGCTCGATGGGCTTGCCATGGCGTGTGATCTCGATCTGCCCCGCCATCGCAAGCCGGACGGCTGCCGCGCGCACGGCACCGAGCTGCGACTGCCAGCCAGGACCGTCGTTGCGCACCACCTCCGACGGGCAAATCGACTTGGTCGGACCGCGTGCGGCGACGAGGTCCAGGATGCGCGTTTCGATCGGGTCCATAGGTATGTCGTCGCCCGGAACGCCGTCAGGGGCAAGTCGGGTGCGAAAGGCCGCACAGGCCTAGGCGGCGGCGCGGTCCCGCCACGCGATCGCCAGGGCCGGCTGCCCGAACAAAAAGCCCTGGCCGGCGTCGCAGCCCATGCCTGCCAGCACTGCCCGCTGTGCTTCGGTCTCGATCCCCTCAGCCACCATCGACAGCCCCATTCCGTGCCCCGCGCCGATCACGGCCTGCGCGATCGCCGCCGATTCGGGCTGCTCGGGCAGATCGCGGACCAGGGACCGGTCGATCGTGATGGCCGTCAACGGCAGCCTGCGGAGTGCGCTGAGGTTACCGATGCCGGTGCCGAAATCATCCAGAGAGAGCCCGATGCCCAGATCGCGGAGACCCGACAGCACCATCAACGTATCGACCCCCCCGGCCAGCAACGTGTCTTCTGTCATCTCCAGCTCGAGCCGCCCCGGAGACAGGCCGGTCCGGTCAAGCGCTTCGGCCACCTGCGCCATGATGGCGGCCGACCGCACCTGCCGACCCGACACGTTGACGCAAACCGCGCACCCGTCCCACGTCGTTGCCGCGGCGCAGGCCTGGTTCAACACCCACCCTCCGAGCGTCTCGGATAAGCGGTTGCGTTCGGCCAAAGGAAGAATGTCGTCGGGAAAAAGCATTCCGTGCTGCCGGTCGGGCCAGCGGATCAGCGCCTCGTACGCGACGGTCACACCAGT
>JAYVTX010000044.1:0-7184 GCA_043788425.1 Rhodospirillales bacterium | reverse complement strand
ATCATGCCGGATGAAAACGGGCTGGATCTGATCCCGCGCATCAAAAAGCTGCGGCCGGAACTGCGGGTGGTGGTCATGTCCGCGCAGTCGACGCTGATGACAGCGGTGAAGGCGGCTCAGCGTGGTGCGTTTGAGTACCTTCCTAAACCATTTGATTTGAAAGAGTTGCTGGCCGTTGTTGGCCGTGCACTCGAAGTATCTCCCTCTGCCAGTGCGTTATCGGTGCCGGAGCCGCGCGATGCGGAGGAGCGGCTGCCGTTGATCGGCCGGTCGGTCGCGATGCAGGATATTTACCGCTCGATCGCCAGGCTTACGACCACGGATCTGACGGTCATGGTCAATGGGGAGAGCGGGACGGGCAAGGAACTAGTTGCCCGGGCACTACACGATTACGGCCGTCGTCGCGCCGGCCCGTTCGTGGCCATCAATATGGCAGCGATCCCGCGCGAACTGATCGAGAGCGAGCTGTTCGGTCACGAGCGCGGCGCGTTCACGGGGGCCCTCAACCGCGCCCAGGGCCGGTTCGAGCAGGCGGCCGGCGGCACGCTGTTCCTGGACGAGATCGGCGATATGCCGGCCGAGGCGCAGACCCGGCTGCTTCGTGTGCTGCAGGAGGGCGAGTTCACGACCGTTGGCGGACGGGCACCCATTCGCGCCAACGTGCGGATCGTGGCCGCCACGCATCGCGACCTGCGCCAGGCTATCCGCGCTGGGCATTTCCGCGAGGACTTGTTCTACCGCCTGAACGTCGTCCCGATACGGCTGCCGCCCTTGCGGGAACGGACTGAGGATATCGTCGTGCTGGCCCGCCACTTCCTCGATCGGGCGCTGGATAGCGGGCTGTCGGCCAAGACACTCGACGCGGGCGCGATCGAACGCCTGCGCCAGCATCGCTGGCCCGGCAACGTGCGGGAGCTGGAGAACCTCATGCGCCGCCTGGCCGCGCTATACCCGCAGGAGACGATCACGGAAGAGGTGATCGCGGCCGAGCTTATGGAAGGCGGGATGGAGGCCCACACCCCCGCAGCGGCCGGCAGTAGCGAGCCGCTGGCGATGGCGGTCGAGCGGCATATCCGGCAATTCTTGGACGCGAGCCGCGACGGCGCACCGATGCGTGACATCTATGACCAGGTCATTGCCGAGGTCGAGCGCCCGCTGATTATGATGACCTTGTCGGCCACACGCGGTAACCAAATCAAGGCAGCCGCCCTGCTGGGTTTGAACCGCAATACGTTGCGCAAGAAAATCCGGGATCTGGAGATCCCTGTGATTCGCGGGATCGGATGATAGCAGTCCCGCCTCGTTCGACACCGCCTCATTCGACACCGCCGCTGTCGTTTCCCCGGCGGGTTACGGACCTGTTGGCCGGTCGCGTCGCAACACTGGTGTTGGCAGCCAGCGCGCTGGCACTTGCAATCGGGACATTCGTGCTTCTTTCGGGCGGCGCATCGCTGTCGGTACAGCCAAACCTGCTGTTCGGTCTGGTGCTGGCTAACTTGGTTGTGCTGCTGCTGCTGGGTGCCGTGCTGGCCGGCCGGCTTACGCGCGTCTGGGTCGAACGACGTCGGGGATCGGCTGGGTCGCGCCTCCATGTGCGGCTGGTGGTGCTATTCAGCGTCGTGGCCGTGACGCCCACGATCGTCGTGGCGGTGTTCGCGACCGCGTTCTTCAACCTCGGCATCCAGGGCTGGTTCAACGACCGGGTCCGCACCGCCCTGAATGAGGGGCTGGAGGCATCGCGTGGCTATCTGGAGGAGCATCGCAACACCATCCGCACCGATGCGCTCGCGATGGCATATAGCCTGAGCCAGGCCGACCGGCTGCTCGATCGTCTGGGGTTCAGCCAGGAATTGCAGACGCAGACGCTGTTTCGTGGCCTGACGGAGGCCGTCGTGTTCGACAGCGCGACCGGCGCGTTGGAAGCGGGATTTAGCGCCGTGCCGGGCAAAGACGTCGAGCTGCCGCCGTTCGAAGCGACCGAGATGGCCCGTAATGGTGAGGTCGCCGTACTCGGCTCCCCCGATAGCGAGCGCGTGCGGGCGCTGGTTCAGCTCGGCACAGGGTCCAACCGGATGCTGCTAATCGGGCGGGAGGTCGACCCGAGCATCTTGGAGCACATGGCGCGGACGGAGGCGGCGGTGGCGGAGTATCAGCGCCTCGATGAAAACCGGTCGGGGCTGCAGATCACGTTCGTGCTTATTTTCGCGCTGCTTGCGCTGCTGGTGCTATCGGCGGCGGTGCTGATCGGTCTTGTACTCGCCAATCAGATCGCGCGCCCCGTCGGTCGACTGATCCAGGCGGCCGAGCGGGTGCGTGCCGGCGATCTGACGGTCCGGGTGCCGGAAGTGCAGAGCGATGACGAGGTGGCCGGCCTCAGCCGCGCATTCAACCGTATGACCGGGCAGTTGGGCGCGCAGCGGACGGAGCTAATGGACGCCTACGCCCAGATCGATGAGCGGCGGCGGTTCACAGAAACCGTGTTGGCCGGCGTGTCGGCAGGCGTGATCGGCCTGGATGCCGCGGGTAATGTCGAGCTGCCGAACCGGGCGGCGAGCGACCTCGTCGGCATGGATTTGATGGCAGCGATCGGCCTGAAACTGGGCCAGGTCGTGCCGGAGTTCGCGCCCTTGCTGGCCCAGGGTGCGCTGGCACCCGACAAGCCCTGCACGGCGGAGGTGCAGATCGGCCCGCCGTCGCGCCGCCGTACGCTGCTGCTGCGGATCGGCACCGACCTGCGCGACGGGCAACCGACCGGTTACGTGGTCACGTTCGACGACATTACCGAACTGCAATCGGCGCAGCGCAAGGCCGCATGGTCCGACGTAGCCCGGCGCATCGCGCATGAGATCAAGAACCCGCTGACGCCAATTCAGCTATCGGCCGAGCGGCTGAAGCGACGGTTCACGAAGGAAATCACCTCAGACCCCGAAACGTTCGCGCAATGTGCCGACACGATCGTGCGCCACGTGGGCGATATCGGCCGCATGGTCGACGAGTTCTCGGCGTTCGCCCGCATGCCGCAACCCGTATTGCGGCCGGAGGATGTGGGCCGGGTCGCGCGGGAGGCATTGGTGTTGCAGCGCAGTGCCCGGCCAGAGATCGAGTGGACGACCGCCATCCCTGACCGCGGCCCGTGGGCGCTGTGCGACCGCCGGCTGCTGGGTCAGGCGCTGACGAATTTGCTGCAGAACGCGGCCGACGCGGTGCACATGCGCCCGCGCGCCATGGGCGAACCGGCGGGACGCATCCTGGTCCGCGCCGAGGCGGCCGGGGGGGTGGTCACCCTGTCGGTGCAAGATGACGGCGTAGGGTTGCCACCCGACCGGGAGCGGCTGGCCGAACCGTATGTCACCCACAAGCCAAAGGGCACCGGCTTGGGATTGGCGATCGTGAAGAAGATTATGGAAGATCATGGCGGCAGCCTGGGATTGGAGGACAACCCCGCCGGTTTCGGCGCCGTGGTGACGCTGACGATGCCGGAACTGCCGGCACCGGTGCCCGTCGGGGCCACCGCGCACGAACACACAGGGGCCTGATGGCGCACGAGATTCTTATTGTCGACGACGAGCCCGACATCCGAATGCTGATCGAGGGCATTCTGGAAGACGAGGGCTACGGCGTGCGGCAGGCGGCCGATAGTGACGGCGCGATCGCCGCGTTCCGGATGCGGCGCCCGTCGCTGGTCATCCTGGACGTCTGGCTGCAGGGGTCGAGATTGGACGGCCTCGGCATCCTGAACGCGATCCATACGGAGGAGCCGCATGTCCCCGTCGTCATGATCAGCGGTCACGGCACGATCGAAACGGCCGTCAGCGCAATACAGCACGGGGCGTACGACTTTATCGAAAAGCCGTTCAAGTCCGACCGCATGCTGCTGGTAATCCGCCGCGCGCTGGAAGCTGCACGGCTGGCGCGGGAGAACGCCGAGCTACGCCTGCGGGCCGGCGTCGAAAGTGAGCTGACCGGCACCAGCCAGGCCATCAGCGTACTGCGCGCAGGGATCGAGCGGGTGGCGCCGACCGGGTCACGCGTGCTGATCCACGGCCCGGCTGGATCCGGCAAGGAGGTCGCGGCGCGCATGGTGCACGCGCGTTCCCGCCGTGCCGACGGGCCGTTCGTGGCGCTGAACTGCGCAACTCTGAACCCGGCCCGATTCGAGGAGGAGCTGTTCGGCATGGAGGCTGGCGCCGACGCCCAGATCCAGCCCCGCCGCGCCGGAGTGCTCGAGCGCGCCCATGGCGGCACGCTGTTGCTGGACGAAGTGTCCGACATGCCCACCGAGACGCAGGGTAAGATTGTGCGCGCGTTGCAGGATCAGACATTCGAGCGGCTCGGCGGATCGACCCGAGTCAAAGTGGACGTGCGCGTGCTGGCCACCACCAACCGCGATTTGCAGGCCGAGATCGCGGCCGGCCGGTTCCGCGAGGACCTGTATTATCGCCTGGCCGTCGTCCCGATACGGATGCCGAGCCTGAAGGAGCGGCGGGAGGATGTACCCGGACTCGCGCGGCATTTTCTGGAACGTTCGGCCGAAAGCTCCGGCATACCTGGGCGACAACTATCGACGGACGCGCTGACGGCATTGCAGGCGTATGATTGGCCGGGCAACGTGCGTCAGCTGCGAAATCTGATGGATTGGCTGCTGATCATGGCACCCGGCGGGGCCAGTGACCCGATCCGGCCGGAAATGCTGCCGGCCGAAGTGAGCCAGGGTGCGCCCGCGCTACTCAACAGTGATCCGACTGCCGACCTGATGAGCCTGCCGCTGCGAGAGGCACGGGATTTGTTCGAAACTCAATACTTGCAGGCGCAACTTATGCGGTTTGGTGGCAACATCAGTCGTACAGCCCAGTTCGTCGGCATGGAGCGAAGCGCATTGCACCGCAAGCTGAAGCAGTTGGGCGTGAACTCTGACGACCGGGCGACAGCATGAGCCGGGTCGCGTACGTAAACGGCCGCTACCTGACGCAGCGGGACGCGGCCGTGAACGTCGAGGATCGCGGCTACCAGTTCGGCGACGGCATATACGAGGTCCTGCACGTAAACGCCCGGCGCTTTGTCGACGAGGACCGGCATCTAGGTCGGCTCGAGCGATCGTTACGTGAAGTCCAGATTGCGATGCCGATGCCGCGCGCGTCGCTGCTGCGTGTGCTGCATGAGGTGGTGGATCGTAATCGGATCACCCACGGGTTGGTCTACATGCAGATCACCCGCGGCGTCGCCCGGCGCGAGCACTGGTTCCCGGCAAAGCCGATCCCGCCCGCACTCGTTGTTACCGCCCGTCGGCTGCCGCCATATCCCACGGCCCTTACGGCCTGGCACACGCGGGTCATCACAGTGGCCGACGATCGATGGGCGCGCTGCGACATCAAGTCGATCAACCTACTGCCGAACGTGCTGGCCAAACAGGCGGCCCGGCTGGCAGGGGCGGGTGAGGCGGTGATGGTCGACGCGCAGGGGATCGTGACGGAAGGGGCGTCTACCAGCGTATGGATCGTGGACGCCGCCGGCGCCCTGCGGACCCGGCATCTAGATCAAAGCGTGCTGCCGGGCTGTACGCGTGACGCCCTGCTGGGACTGCTGAACGGCGCCGGTCTGCGTGCGGAGGAGCGGGCATTCAGCCTCGACGAGCTTCGTGCGGCACGGGAAGTGTTCCTCACGAGTGCGACCAGTTTTGTGAAGCCCGTGCTGGCCGTCGATGGCGCGCCGGTCGGGGCAGGGACGCCAGGTCCGGTCACGCAGGCATTATTTGCGGCCTTCGGACGGCATGTGGCGGCGGAGGCAGCGTAACTAAGTCGTTTGAGCGATTACCGTAGCGCGCCGTTGACGCCCGCCACGCCAATTACCCGCGCCGACGGCCGAGTAGCGGCAGCCGCGTCAGTCTTCCAGCCGATAGCGGATCGTAACGGTGGTCGTAACCTGCTGCTGCGGCATTTCGGCCGGAAATGGCGGCGCACGGCCGTCGCGTAAGGTGGCCAGTGCCGCGCGATCGAGGCTGTCGGAGCCGCTGCCACGCACGATCTGCGCGTCTGCCAACTGTCCGTCCCGGCCCACGGTAAAGCGGATGGTAACCTGACCCTCCTCCCGCTGACGGCGTGCCTCATCCGGATACCGCTTGTGGGATTGTAGCCAGGACGCGAGTGCGCTGCGCCACGTACCGCTGACCGCTGCCGCGGTGGGGGCGGGGACAACTGGCACCTCGCTGCGCATCACCGGTGCGGCGGCCTGCGCAGGGCCGGGCGGCGAGGGGCTTACGAGCGGCGGCGGGCCTTGAACGGGCGAGGGCGTCGGCCGGGCCGAACGCGGTTGGGGCGGTCGGACCGGTGCCGCTGCGACCGGGGGACGTACCGGCGTGCGCACGGGCGGGTCCCGTTGAACGGGCTTCGCAGGCTCGGATGTAGGCACGCTGGACGGTGGCTCGGGCGGTGGCGGTGGCGGTGCGGATGCATCGTCTGGCGGAGTAACCGGCTGCGGTGGCTCAGGCATGGGCGGCTCAGGCATAGGTGACTCGGGCGGGGGCGGCTCAGGCATGGACGCGATGGGCGGCGGTTCCGTCGGCTGGTCGGGGCTTAGTATTGCGGGAACCGGTTCCGCCGCTGCCTCCTGCGACTCCGGCGTGGGTGGCGCGACGGCGAATACCATCTCGACCGGGGGCGGCACCTGATCCTCGACAGGCCTGGGATCGATTCCGACGACCGCTAGCGCCAGCAGCGCCACGTGCACCATCGCGGCAGCCACCAGCGGGCCAGGGCGACTACGGAATTGTGATAGGGCCGGCCGCACGGGCGCTTCGATCCCGGGAAGGCGTTGACGTAACATGATACTTTATATCATCTTAGGGTTCTGAACGCGACCACGGAGCCTGCTATGATGATAAATCGGATCGGCCTGCTGTCAGTAGCAGCGGGGTTGATCGCGGCCAATGCTGGCGCGCCGGCATTCGGCCAGGCCGCCGCTCCGACCGTACGGATCGGCGGCGATATCGCACCGTTCGACGATCTCGTCTTGCCCGACCTAGACGTTGTCGCCCGCCGCCTGGACGCGGCCCGGCTCAGTATCCAGCCGAGCCTCGGCGCCACCCGCACCGACTTCGGCCGCGCTGCGATCGAGGCCGTGCCGCAGGGCGATAATGCCGGGCTTAGCCAAGTCCTGCTACGCGCGCCCGGCGTGGTACAGGACGCTTT
>JAYVTX010000043.1:0-3502 GCA_043788425.1 Rhodospirillales bacterium | reverse complement strand
TGCGGTCTCGGCCATCTCGCTCGGCGCCGCCGGCACTGGACCGCCGGAGCCGTGGCACACCGAGTGTTTCCGCCCGCCTGCTCAGGGTAGTATGGTCTGGAACTGCCAGAGTAAGCCCAAGCCAGTGGATGACGGAGCTAATCAGCTCCTTCGGTCTAGCGCAGGGCCAGCCGGGACACGGCCCGCAAGGTCAGCGCCGTCAGCGTCGCCAAGGCAAGTAGGACCGCTATCCGCCCCGAGTCGTGCGTGGCTCGGCATTCCACGTCGCTGCGGCCTCGTCAGTGAACCAGACCGTTACATTGCCGCGCTGGCGCAAGCTGGCGTCATACTCACGCCCGTTCATCACTTTATGCTTCTGCTAGGGATGTCATTACGAACATTGGCTTTGCACGGCACGGCGTAAATCCAGGTAGCAGGCGAGGGGTCGCTCTTCTATGTCGCCCTCGCCTCGGTACCAACGCCCTATCCATGCAACACGGCCACTGGGTGGTGTTCTTGGACCGCGGCGAGTTGGTGAGCAGGGGTGGCCGAACACTGTGTTCGAGAATCCGCAGGTGGATCGGTTAAAGCTGTTCCTGAGCCAAATTCTTCGGGGGCCCTGACCGCTATCGCCCTGACTGGCACGCCAGCGCATGTCCAATCAGCGCGGCCCTTTTCCAAGGTGTCCGAGGATTTCGGCGATCTTTATCATTCCATACCGATAACCCGTTGTCAGACTGTTACGTCCGGCGTAATCATCATTCCCCGGGGTCACGTAATTTTGATGCCCTTGAGTTGATAATTTAGACAGGGGCTTGCCGTGGAACCACGAGGTTTTGTGCGGGCGCCCGCATTTCGGTTCATCGTATTGGCTAGTGTGACGGGACCTTGGCTGTTGGGATGTGCGGCGATGCCGGGCGCCGCGCCTCAGCCTGTGCTGGTGAGCGACCCGAGCGATGAATGCCAGCTCTACCGCGGTGAATTCGCGAAATCACAGACTTTTTTCACCGAGCAGATCGTAGCCGACGTATCCGGAGGTGCGATTGTCGGTGGGGTTGTCGGGCTCGGCGTCGGACTGCTGACGCGAACGAACCCGTTGAAGACGGGCGCGATCGGGGCAGCGATCGGTGGGGCGGCGGGCGGCGTATCCGGCTACAGCAAGGTCATGGCGGAGAAGCACCGCGACCAACTTGAAATGTCTAACTCCGTCAACCAGGACCTTACTCGCGAGGGTCAGGAGATCGACCACGCGAGTGCGAGCTTCGCGCGATTGCGGGCCTGCCGGTTCGGCGCGGCGACGTTCATCAAGACGCAGGTGCGCCGGCGGGTGATGGACCGGGCGACGGCGATGCAGCAACTGGACCAGCAGCGCCGCCTGTTCGCCGAGGAGATCGCGGTCGCCAAGACCTACCAGATCAGCATGGACAAGCGGAACGCACAGTTCCAGGACGCTGCGGACACCATCCGGCAGCAGGCGCTATCGGATGCCGCACAGGTACAGACGGCAGCGGCTCGGGCGGCGGCGGCTCAGACGGCAGCGACCCAGGCGCAGGCGGTGAAGCAGGCGGCGGGGGTGTCGATCCCGAACAAGCGCTCGAGCTATGAGCGGTCGATCGCGAGTGCCGAGACGAGCAGCGAGATTGCGTTCAGCCTGGACAACAACAAGAAAGTCTCGAGCCTCGCATTGATGCCCCGTGCGTAAAGGGTTCGCTGCCAGGTGGCTTGTTGCGGCTTTATGGGCCCTGGCCTGCCTGAATGCTGCCCCGGCTTCGGCGGCGCCGGAGCGCGTTTTCCCTCGGGTGGAGACGGGGGTCCACGAGGGGGCGATCAACGATGCGACCCTCGTTCCGGGCGGCGGACTGCTACTGACCGTATCAGATGATAAGACAGCGCGGTTGTGGTCGCTGGACGGGCTGGCGCCGGCCGGAGTGATCCGCCCGCCCGTGGGGGCCGCTGACATAGGCGCGATGTATTCGTCGGCGGCATCGGACAAGGCGATCGCGCTCGGCGGCCGATTGCGCGACGCTCGCGGCCGGTACGGGGTGGCTCTGTATCTGCGCAGCGATTTATCGTCAGCCGGCGTGCTGTGGGGGTTTCCGGCGGCTGTGACGGCGTTGCGGTTCTCGGGTACGGGCCGAATGCTTGCGGTCGGCATGCAGGGCGGGGCCGGGTTCAGGGTGCTCGACCTAACAAGCAGCGGCACTGCTTTCCGAGACGTTGCGGGCGGTACGGTGACGGGGCTCGATTATGACGGCCTGGGGCGCCTGGCCGTGGCGAGCGATGACGGCACCGTTCGGCTGTATGGCGCCAACGGGCAGCCAGTGACGCTGCCGCCCTTGCCAAAGGGGTCGATCCCCTGGCGGATCGCGTTCTCGCCGGATGGTGGGCAACTGGCGATCGGAGACCGGCGGCAGGCTGCAGTGCATGTGCTGGATTTGCGGAAGATGCGCTACGGGCCCGACCTGAAGGGGGTGCCGACGCATGGAGGTTCACTCCAGACCGTTGCGTATTCGCCAGACGGGAAGACGCTGTTTGCCGGGGGGTCGTATACCGACAAGACGGGTCAGGTATTCGTTCGGCGGTTCCCGATCGGGCCCGGTGCAGGGGCGTCGGACATCAAGGTGACCCGGCAGTTGGTAACGGACTTGGTACCGCTGGCTGACGGGCTGATCGTGACGACGGCGGACCCGGCAATCCTGCGCTTGGACGGGGCCGGCAAAGTGTCGACGGCAGTGCGGTCAAGCCACCCAGACTTCCGGTCGGCAGGCTTAGACGCGTTGTTTGTATCGCAGGACGGCGCGGTCGTCGACCTGCCGGGGATAGCGGGCGCACGCCTGCGGTTCGACGCCGTGCAGCACGCGATTGTAGAGCCGGGTAGTCGGACAATGCTGCGGCCGCTCACGACCGCGCGGGGCCTTTCGGTTACGCAATGGCAGAACGATCCCTCGCCACGGATGAATGGCCAGCTGGTCCCGCTGGGCGAGGGGGAGACGGCACGGGCGGCGGTGGTGCTGCCTGACGGGAGCGGGGCGGCTATCGGTACGGATTTCCACGTGCGGCTGGTCAGGCGGTCTGGCGAAGTTTGGAAGGTGGAGACGGAAGCGCCGGTTTGGGCGGTGAACGCGAGCGGAGACGGTCGCCTCGTGGTGGCGGCACTGGGCGATGGCACCGTGCATTGGTATGACGTCGCGACCGGGCGGGAGTTGCTGGCGCTGCTCATCGACCCGCCGACGAAGCATTTCGTGATCTGGACCCCTGAGGGCTACTTCGACCACGACCACCAGGCCGATGGTGGACCGGATGGGCGGGGGTTGATCGGTCACCGGTTCAACACGGAATCGGGTGCAGACAGCCAATTTGTTCAAATCGGGCAACTCTATCCGCTATTCTTCCGGCCGGACCTTGTTGGACTATCGTTTCGAAATGACCTGGCGGCACAGCGGCATCTGGCCGAGCAGACGCGCCTGCTGGGCAGCGTTGCGATGACATTGGCTGGCGGACTACCCGCGCGGGTGACGCTGCT
>JAYVTX010000042.1:0-9027 GCA_043788425.1 Rhodospirillales bacterium | reverse complement strand
GCGGCAGCGCTATTGCTCGGCTGGGTCGGGCTACGGCAGGGGCGGGCCGGGTTACGCCGGGTTGTGACGCCCGACAGGTCATGGTGGCCGGGACTACTGCTGGCCCTGTTATTTGCTGGTGAGTTCCTGCTGCTGTTTCCCGGGGTACAGCGCACTACGGCGTCCCGTGCCGTCGTGCTGTTGTTTACGGGACCGTTTTTCACCGCGATCGGTGCCCACCTGTTTGTGCCGGCCGAGCGCCTGCGCCCCGTGCATGCGGCTGGGTTGGTGTTGGCGTTCTTGGGCGTCACCGCAACGCTGGCCGATGCGGACCCAGGCGGTTCACTGTTGGGCGATACGCTTGTACTCGGCGCAGCAGTGTTGTGGGGATTTACGACCGTGGTTGTGAAGGCATCGCCGTCTCTTGCGCGGCTCGATGCGCCGCGACTGCTGATTTACCAAACCGTGGGCGCGCTGCCGTTCATGCTGGTGGCAACGATCGCCAGCCAGGAGTTTGCGTGGCCGCATGCGACAGGACGGGCCTGGGCAGCGCTTGGCTACCAATGCGTGGTTGTCGCGTTTGCGAGCTACCTGACCTGGTACTGGCTTGTTACCAAGTACCCGGTCGGTAAATTATCGGCTTTCACGCTACTGACTCCACTGATTGGCGTGGTCGCGGGTTGGGCGTTGCTCGGCGATAGCCTCGGCTGGCCGATTGCGGCCGGCTTGTGCTGCGTGGTGGTAGGGTTGTGGATCGTGAACCGTCGGTGACCGGCTACTTTCCCAATGCCGGCGTGCTTGCGGCGGTGCTGCCTGGGATATCCCGGTCGGCTGGGCTGGTTTGTCCACCAGGCTGGGCGGTGGATGGGGCGGTGGGCGGTGCGGCGCTAAACGGCGTACCGCTGGCCGGCCCGGCGGCATCTGTCCGCCCGCTTCCGGCCCGATCGGCCGGCATGACACTGGGGGACATTCCGGTGGGCACCGGCGCTGGCGTCCACACCGGCTGGGCCACCGCCGGCACCATCATCAAGATCATTGCAATTAGGGCGCGCATCGTAGTCCTCCGATTGGCAATCAACGTGAAAGGACCCGGGTAGTTGCCGGGCTGGCTCATCGTGACGTTGGGGGCGGCGCTGCTGCAAACGTGGCGGACGGCACTGCAGCAGCGGTTGCGGGGCCGGTTTTCCGTCGGTACAGCAGGCTTCGTGCGGTACGTTTATGCCGTCCCGGTCGGCGTCGTGCTGGTGCTTGCGTACCTGGCCGTTGTCGGCGGCAGCATACCGGTGCCCGGCTGGCGCTTTGTCCTGGGTTGCGTCGTCGCTGGTTTGGCGCAGGTTATCGGTACGTCATTGCTGATTATGGCGTTCGGCTACCGCAGCTTCGCGGTTGGCACGGCGTACTCGAAAACCGATGCGGTGCAGGCGGCGATCCTGGGCGCAATTGTACTGCACGAACAACTCTCCGCCGGCGCATGGGCTGGGATTGCGATCGGGCTTGTGGGGGTACAGACATTATCGCTCGCCGGGCAGGACCGGGCGCAGCTGCTTCGGGCTTCTGTGCAGCCCGCCGCCTTGTGTGGGTTGGGGGCCGGGGCAGGATTCGCGCTGACTGGCATATGCCTGAAATGGGCGGTGCAGTCCCTGAACCCGCCCGACCCGGTGTTGGCCGCCCTATGTGGCCTGGTGCTGACCAACACGCTGCAAACCCTGATGCAGGGCGGATGGATGGCATGGCGCGAACCGGCCGGCCTGCGCGCTGCATTCACAGGGTGGCGCAGCGCCATGTGGGTTGGCGTCCTGTCCGGCCTGGGCTCGGCCGGCTGGTTCACGGCCTTTGCACAGGCACCCGTCGCCCTGGTGCGCACAGTGGGACAGGTCGACATGGTATTTACGATCCTTTTTAGTCGCTTCTATTTGCGGGAGGCCATGCGGGCGTCGGACGCACTTGGTCTCGTGCTGGTCGTCATGGGCGTACTCGCCGTCTTGCTGTTCCACTGACGGCCAGGGATAGTGACCCGATGACGGAGACGGTGTTGGACGTTAAGGGCATGTCTTGCCCCCTGCCGGTACTGCGGGCCAATCGTGCGCTGCGTAGTCTGGCACCCGGCGACCGGCTGCGGGTACTCGCGACCGATCGCGCAGCGGTCGGCGACTTTCAGGCATTTTGCCGTGAAACGGGCCACGCATTAGTGTCCCAGGGTGAGGAGGCGGGCGTGTTCAGCTTTACCATCCGCAAGCGGGACCCGGCATGAAGCCGACGGCCTTGTTCTCACACCCGGCCAGCCTCGGCCACGACACCGGGCCGTATCATCCGGAGAACGCCGACCGGATCCGTGCCGTGTTGCAGGCCTTGGATGACGAAGTGTTCGCCCCTCTGTTGCGGGAACGGGCGCCTGCCGCGACAGACGCACAGATGGCGCTGGCGCATCCCACCCCGTACATCGCCGCACTGATGGCCATGACGCCGGAACCCGGCGCACACCACCACATCGATGGTGACACGCTGATGAGCGCCGGCAGCATCGACGCGATCCGTCATCAGGCCGGTGCCGCGATTGCTGCCGTCGATGCGGTTATGGACGGTTGGGCCGGCACCGCGTTCGCCGCCGTGCGCCCGCCGGGTCATCATGCGGAACGGAAGCGGGCGATGGGGTTTTGCTTCGTGAACGGTGCCGCCATCGCCGCCCTTCATGCCCGGGCGCGTTGGGGATTGCGACGCGTTGCGGTGGTGGATTTCGACGTGCACCACGGTAACGGCACACAGGACATTGCGGAACGCGATCCGGACTTCTTGTATGTCAGCAGCCACCAATCGCACTGTTACCCCGGGACGGGCTTCGCCTCCGAAACGGGCGTCGCGGATAATGTCGTGAACATACCCTTGGCACCGGGTACGGACGGGGCGGGGTTCCGGGCGGCGTGGCTGCGGACCGGGCTGCCCGCCTTGATCGCTTGGGCGCCGGAGTTGATCGTCATCTCGGCCGGGTTCGACGCGCACCGGGCGGACCCGCTGGCCGACCTGCGGCTGGAAACGGCGGATTTCGGCTGGATCACCGAACAGATCCTGGCCGTGGCCGACCGCGTGTGCGACGGCCGTGTCGTATCGGTGCTGGAGGGTGGGTACGATCCGGAGGCGCTGGGCGCGTCGGCCGCCCTTCACGTCCGCCGTCTGATGCGGCAATAACCCCGCCATCTGCGGAGAAACTGCATGAGTGACGATATTGCCAGCCTGTCGTTCGAGGCGGCGCTGGCCGAACTGGAAACCATCGTGCGCGGGCTGGAGGGCGGGTCTCAGCAGTTGGAGGCCGCGATCACCTGCTACGAACGCGGCGACGCACTGCGCCGGCATTGCGAGGAGAAGTTGGCGCAGGCCGAGGCGCGCGTGCAGGCGATTGTGGAGAAAGCCGACGGGACCGTCACGTTAAAGGCGATGGGATGATCGTGCAGGCGCTGGCGGCGCGGGCTGCCGTGATCGAGGCGGCGATCGACACATTATTGCCGCTACCACCCGGCCACGAGCGGCGGCTGATCGAAGCAATGCGCTATGCGACCCTGGGTGGCGGTAAACGGATGCGCGGCTTTTTAGTGATGGAGACGGCGGCATTGTTCGGCGGCGTACCCGGGGCCGTGCGGGTCGCAGCGTCGGTTGAGATGCTGCACGCGTACTCGCTGGTTCATGACGACCTGCCGGCTATGGATGATGACGACGTGCGCCGCGGCAGGCCCAGCACGCATATCGCGTTTGATGAGGCGACGGCGATCCTGGCTGGCGATGCGCTCCAGACCCGGGCGTTCGAGTTGTTGGCCGAACCTGAGACCCATCCCGACCCGGCCGCCCGGTGCGCCCTGGTGTTGGCCTTGGGCACGGCGTCCGGCTCTGCTGGCATGGCCGGCGGCCAGATGATCGACATGGCGACGGAGGGAATGGCGCTAACCGACGACGCCGTCATGCGGTTACAGGCGCTGAAAACGGGCCGGCTTATTCAGTATAGTGTTGAAGCTGGGGCGATTGTGGGTCATGCCTCGGTAGCAGACCGAACGCAACTGGCCGCGTATGGGGCCGATTTGGGCGCAGCGTTTCAAATCGCCGATGACGTGCTGGACGCGACGGGCACAACGGCTGGCATCGGTAAGACGGCCGGTAAGGATGCGGCGGCGGGTAAGGCCACGCCCGTCGCGCTGCTGGGCACTGACGGTGCACGGGCGCGGGCGGCGATGCTGTCCGCGCGCGCAGTGTCTCATTTGGCCGGGTTCGGTTCGGCGGCAG
Organism: Rhodospirillales bacterium; assembly: GCA_043788425.1. Taxonomy (GTDB): domain Bacteria; phylum Pseudomonadota; class Alphaproteobacteria; order Acetobacterales; family Acetobacteraceae; genus JANPPS01. The sequence continues at coordinate 4,782 of JAYVTX010000042.1, read as the reverse complement.
ACACGCTGCGTGCGTTAGCGGCGTATGTGGTGGCGCGAGAGCATTGATTTCCCGGCACTTACAAAGCGCCGGCTGCTGACGAAGCGCCGGGCCGACCAGTTGCTGGTCGATCGCGGTCTGGTTGAAAGCCGGGCGCGAGCGGCGGCATTAATCTTAGCTGGTAAGGTATGGACGGGCGATCGGCGGGTGGCCAAGGCTGGTGACGGGTTGCCCGATGGCGCGGCGTTGGAAATTCGGGGGCAGGATCACCCCTGGGCCAGCCGTGGCGGTTTGAAGCTGGATCATGCGCTAACCCATTTTGCATTCGACCCGGCTGGACGCATCTGCCTGGACGTTGGCGCCAGTACGGGGGGCTTTACGAGTGTGCTGCTGGCGCGCGGTGCGCTGCGGGTTCACGCCGTCGATGTCGGGCATGGGCAGCTGGCTTGGTCGGTCCGCAGCGACCCGCGGGTGGTGGTTCGGGAACGGTGCAACGCGCGCCATCTTTCGGTGGCGGAGGTCCAGGAGCCGATAGAGGCGCTTGTGTGCGATGCGAGCTTTATCGGGTTGCAAACGCTGCTGCCGGCACCGCTGGCGTTGTGCGCGCCAGGCGCATGGGCGGTGGCGTTGATCAAGCCACAGTTCGAAGCCGGGCCCGGGCAAGTTGGTGCGAAGGGCGTCGTGCGCGACCCGGCCGTACACGCGGCTGTGTGCGACCGCATTGTCACGTGGTGGGCTGCGCTGCCGGGTTGGCGCGTGCTGGGGGTAGAGGAAAGTCCAATCACCGGGCCGGAGGGTAACCGGGAGTTCCTGTTGGGTGCCGTACGATTAGATGACGCGTAAGGCTCGGGTCGCTGCTCGGAGCAACATCGGCGGGACCGGAGTATCTGGGACGCAATATGCCGGACGCATTGCCTACGGTGGCAGGCATCGACCAAACGCATGGCCGGTTCCGGGCAACGATAGAGCCTAATGCAGTTTGACGAGCGGCTCGCTCCGCCCGGTCAGCGCGCGGCCCAACGAGCGTACCGCCGTTCGGGCTGCGCCGTGCAAGGCCCGCTCATGCATTTTGTAGAGCGAGCGGTACATCAGCCGGGCCAAAAGGCCCTCGATGAACAGATTGCTGGCCGTCCGTGCCATCAGGCTGCCAACCGTGTGATTGCGGCCGAGTGATACCAACGAACCGAAGTCGCGATAGACGAATGGCCGCAGCGGCTTGCCGTCTAAACGGAGCCGAAGCTGGCGCAGTAGATGGCTCGCTTCTTGATGCGCGGCCTGGGCCCGGGGTGGCACGGGCGTGTCGAATCCCGGCCGGGGCGTCGCGGCGCAGTCGCCGATCGCGAACACGTTGGGATCGCTGGTCGTCTGCAGCGTCGGTGATACAACGAGCTGGTTGCTGCGCGTTACCGCCAACCCGTCGAGGTTGCGGAGTACATCCGGCCCTTTTACCCCGGCCGACCAGACAATCAGTTCGGCGGCGATTATCGAGCCGTCGGACAGCCGGACCCCGGTGGCCATAACCTCCGAAACCCGGGCATTGACCCGCACGTCGACACCGAGCCGGGCCAGCATCTCACTCGCTTTTGCCGAAATACGCTCGGACAAAGCGGGTAGGATACGGTCCGCCGCCTCAATCAACACGATACGCACGTCGCGGATTGGGTCGATCCGGGACAGGCCCTGTCCCACAACCTCACGGATTGTGTGGTGCAGTTCGGCTGCCAACTCCGTTCCGGTAGCGCCGGCACCGATAATGGCGACATGCAGTTGCCCGGGACGGACCTCACCGGGTTGAGAGTCGGCGCGTAGGCAGGCATTGACTAGGCGGCGGTTGAAGCGGACGGCCTGTTCGGGCGTTTCCAGCGGTACGGCATGGGCCGCCGCACCGGGGGTGCCAAAGTCGTTGGTCACGCTGCCGATGGCGATAATCAGCGTGTCGTAGGGCAGGGTGCGAGCGGGCGTGATTTCCCGACCCTCGTCATCGATCGACGCGCCCAAGTGGACCTGGCGGGTGGCGCGGTCGATGCCGGTCATCTCGCCCAGGCGGTAATCGAAATTATGGGCATGGGCGTGGGCCAGGTAGTTCAGCTCATGCTTACCCGGGTCCATGCTGCCGGCCGCAATGGCGTGCAGCAGCGGTTTCCACAAATGCGTGCGGGCGCGCTCGACCAAGGTCACATGCGCGCGGGGACGCAGTCCGTCACCCGCGCGGGTGGCCAGTTGCAGCCCGGCGGCACCACCACCGACGATAACGATCTGGTGCGGGGATTGGGGCATTTTGGTCCTTAGTAACGACAGGTTTCGGCTTTGCTGCGTGGCACCATAGCAGAGTTGGCGGCCCCGTGCATCGGCGTCGATTAGCACCACCTACGGGGCGGTCAGCCCCGCGGTATGTTCCAAGTATTCAACCATCCCAATACCTCCGCCGGCGCTTCCTCCGCCACATAGTGCCCAGCCGCTACTGAACCCCCCGTGACGGTGCCCGAACAGTACTCCCGCCATAGCGCCAGCGGATCATACCATCCGCCAATGCGCCCCCTCGCACCCCACAGAACCAGCATTGGGCATGCCACCCGCAAGCCCGCGGACCGTGAAATCCGGTCGTGCACCAAGTCGATTGTGGCGGCGGCGCGATAATCTTCGCACATGCCGGCGATGGCGGCCGGGTCGTGGGCTGCGGCAAGATAGTCTACCAGCGCCTCGGCACGGAAAAAGCCCGGCTCTTTGGGCTCGCGCGCCGTGTGGGCGTTGAACCAGGTTGTGGGCGCGGCGTTAATCAGTTCCTCCGGGAAGGGATGTGGCTGCGCGAACCAGAACCAGTGATAATAGCCCAGTGCAAACGCCATATCTGTGCGCTCGAAATGTTCGATCGTGGGGACGATGTCCATCACCGTCAGGCGGGTTACCCGGTCGGGGTAGTCCAGTGCCAGCCGGTGGGCGACGCGCGCGCCACGGTCATGCGCCACGACGCCGAATGTGTCGTGACCCAGCGCCGACATCAACTCCGCCATGTCACGCGCCATCGCTGATTTGGCGTAGGGCGCGTGATCGGTCGACGGCGCGGGTTTGAAACTGCCACCGTAACCGCGCAGGTCCGGGCAGATCACCGTATGCGTCTGCGCCAGCGTGGGTGCTACGCCGTGCCACATGGCGTGGGTCTGCGGATTACCGTGCAGCAGCAGCAGCGGCGGGCCAAACCCGGCCATGCGCAGCCGCAGCGTTCCATCGCCCACAGCGATATGCTTCAGCGTGAAATCCGCAAAGAAGTCCACCTGCTATACGCCGGGCACGACGATCACGGTTGATGTGGCCGAACCGAGCCGCATCGCCAGCACCGGCTGGTACTCGGCACTTGCATGGAAGGCCTGCGCGGCTTCGATGGTGGGGAATTCGATCACCACAACGCGGTCCGATTCTGGTTCGCCCTCTAGCGCCAGTACGGCACCGCCGCGGACGAGATAACGGCCACCATGCTGGGTCAAGATGGGCACCACAGCCTCCCGATACCGCTCGAATAGCTCCAGGTCTTGCACCTCGATGTGGGCGATCATGTAGGCGGGCATCAAGCAAGCTCCTGCAAACGGGCCAATAGAAAATCCCGGAAGACCATGACGCGCTTCGAATTGCGTAGCTCCTCCGGATATACAAAAAACACGTCGATCATGGGTGCTTTCAGGTCCGGTAGTAGCCGCACCAATCCTGCTAGTTCGCCACCCATCCAGTCGGGTAGCACGCCGATGCCAAGGCCGGAGCGAATCGCGCCGGCCATGGCGTGCAGGCTGTTCACCTCCAGCAGCGCGCGGCGTGGCGGTCCGGCGCGCCGCCCGGCCTGCGCCAGCCAGTTTATGTCTGCGACAGGTGCCTGATAATCACCAAACAGAATGAGTTTGTGATCGTCCAGCGCCTCTGCCCGCTCCGGCGTGCCGGCCCGCGCCAGGTAGTCGGGATGGGCCACCACAACCCAGCGGATCGACATCAGATGGCGCTGCACCAGGTCCGGCTGCCGGGGTGCGTGCATGCGGATGGCAACGTCGGCCTCCCGCATGGCCAGGTCTAAGTCGCTATCGTCCAGCAGCAGGGTCATCGTGACATCGGGGTACATTTGCAAAAACCCCTCCAACCGCGGGGCGAGCCAGCTGCTGCCGAAGCCGACGGTCGTGGTCACCTTGATCCGCCCGGCCGGCTTCTCCTTACTTTCGGTCAGCAGCGCCTCGGTCATCGCGAGTTTTGCAAACACTTCCCGCACTGTCCGGTTCAGGCTTTCGCCCTGTTCGGTCAATATCAGGCCGCGGGCATGGCGGTGAAAGAGCGGAACCTGCAGCGTCTCTTCCAGGGCCGAAATCTGACGGCTGACGGCCGATTGGGACAGGTTGAGCGTTTCACCCGCATGGGTAAAGCTGCCGGCGTCGGCAACGGCGTGGAAAACGCGCAGCTTATCCCAATCCATACCGGCGGCCCGCCCTGGTTGCGCCACTAGCCTAGGCCGGGGTTCATTCGGCGGCTAGCTGTTCCGCGGGTGCGACGGCTAGAGTCAAAAACCTCTCTGCCTCCAGCGCCGCCATGCAGCCCGTGCCAGCGGCGGTGACCGCCTGGCGCCAAATCTTGTCCTGCACATCGCCGGCGGCGAACACGCCGGGGATATTTGTGGCCGTGAAGCCTGGTTTGGTTGCGATATAGCCCTCGGCATCGAGGTCGATCTGGCCGCGGAAAACGGCGGTGTTGGGTGTGTGGCCAATGGCGATGAATACGCCGTCGACAGCCAACTCCTGCTCCGCCCCGGTGCGCGTGTTACGCAATCGTAGG
>JAYVTX010000041.1:0-15717 GCA_043788425.1 Rhodospirillales bacterium | reverse complement strand
ACGCATGACCCGATGGCCCAGGATCGCCGGGCGGCCGAACAAGCGCCGCAGCGGTAGAGGTATTTAGTCATGATGTCTCCGAAGCGGACGAAATATCGCAAGGCCCATAAGGGTCGCATCCACGGGCTGGCGAAGTCGGCCACGCAGTTGAACTTCGGTTCGTTTGGGTTGAAGGCGCTAGAGCCGGAGCGGATTACGGCGCGTCAGATTGAGGCGGCGCGGCGTGCTATTACGCGTTCCATGAAGCGTGCCGGACGGGTGTGGATTCGGATGTTCCCGGATGTGCCGGTCAGCCAGAAGCCTGCTGAGGTCCGCATGGGCTCGGGTAAGGGTAGCCCGGAGTTCTGGGTCGTGCGCATCAAGCCTGGCCGTATCATGTTCGAGATTGATGGCGTTTCACCGGAGTTGGCGCGGGCTAGCCTGGCCTTAGGCGCGGCCAAGCTGCCGATCCGGACGAAGTTCATCCAACGGCTCGGGGAGGGCTGAATCATGGCCAAGCCCACCGATCTTCGCGCTAAGGGTGCTGATACGTTACCCGCGATGTTGTTGGAGCTGCGTAAAGAGCAGTTCAACCTGCGCTTTCAGCGTGCGACAGGGCAGACCGAGGGTGTAGGCCGGGTGCGCCAGGTGCGCCGCGACATCGCCCGGGTGAAAACGATTATGACAGAGCTGAAGCGGTCCGCCGCCAGCCCGAACCAGAAGTAGAGGCGAGACAGATGCCAAGGCGCGTCCTGACGGGGCGAGTGACGAGCGACAAGATGGACAAGACGATTACCGTCTTGGTCGAACGTCGCGTGATACACCCGCTGTATAAGAAGTTCATCCGCAAGTCGAAGAAGTATGCGGCACATGACGAGTTGAATGTCTGCAAAGAGGGTGACAAGGTTCGTATCGAGGAGTGTCGTCCGATCAGCAAGCGTAAGACTTGGCTGTTGGTCGAGCGCAATGGTAGCCCTGTTGAGATGCCACACGGGTATGTCGCAGCAGTCCGTGAGACGCATGTGCATGCGGCACCCTCCGAGCACGCTGCGCCGGCGGCCCAGGTGTCGGCCGCCCACGCTTCGGTCCAGGGGTAAGACAGATGATCCAGGTCGAAAGTAATCTCGAAGTCGCCGATAATTCCGGTGCGCGCCGCGTGCAGTGCATCAAAGTGCTGGGCGGGTCGAAGCGTAAGACGGCGTCCGTTGGAGACGTAATCGTTGTTTCTATCAAGGAAGCCATTCCACGTGGTAAGGTAAAAAAGGGCGATGTGCACCAGGCGGTTATTGTCCGGACTTCGTTCCCAGTGCGGCGTGCAGATGGCAGCGCGATCCGATTCGACCGCAACGCGGCCGTGCTGATTAACAAGCAGCAGGAGCCAATCGGTACGCGTATTTTTGGGCCCGTCGTGCGGGAACTTCGCGGTAAGAAGTTCATGAAGATCATCTCCCTCGCGCCAGAGGTGCTGTGATGGCTGCGCGTATTCGTAAGGGCGACACAGTTGTCGTTATCACCGGTTCAGACCGGGGTAAGCAGGGTGAAGTACTGCAGGTCCGTCCCAAGGATGAGCGGGCCGTGGTGAAGGGCGTGAATATCGCCAAGAAGCACACAAAAGCCCAGGGTATGGGTCAGCCCGGCGGTATCATTGAGCAGGAAGCGACGATCCATTTGTCGAACCTGGCTTTGATCGATCCCAAGACCAATAAGCCGACCCGGGTCGGCTTCCGCATGCTCGATGACGGACGCAAGGTGCGGTTCGCTCGGGGCAGCGGCATCGTGATTGAGGGCTGAGGCGATGAGCGAGACGGAAACCCAAGCCCGCGAAATGCCGCGGCTGCAGCAGCGTTACAATGGCGAGATCAGGGCCAAGATGATGGCTGAGTTCGGCTACACGAATGTGATGCGCCTACCAAAGCTCGAAAAGATCGTCATCAACATGGGTGTTGGCGAGGCCGCTGGTGACCAGAAGAAGCTGGACGCCGCCGTGGCGGAGCTGACGCTGATTGCCGGGCAGAAGCCGGTAAAGACGCTTGCGAAGAAGGCGATTGCCGGGTTCAAGATCCGCGAGGGCTTACCCATCGGGTGTAAGGTCACGCTGCGTAAGTCTCGTATGTGGGAGTTCCTAGACCGGTTGGTCACGATCGCTTTGCCGCGCGTGCGCGACTTCCGCGGTATACCGAACGGCAAGGGCTTCGACGGTCGCGGCAACTTCGCCATGGGCCTTAAGGAGCAGATTATCTTTCCGGAAATTGCTTATGACAAGGTGACGGACGTGCGCGGCATGGACATCATCTTTGTGACTAGTGCTAAGACGGATGCGGAGGCCAAGGCGTTGCTGAAGGCGCTCGACATTCCGTTTGCCGCGTAACGATCGTGATTGGAAAACTACCTGCTGTGCAGGGTAAGTTCCGAGGAGAAATCTAGTATGGCGAAGACATCGTCTGTCAACCGAAACACGAAGCGGGAGCGTATGACGGCCCGTGACAAGACGAAGCGGGCTGAGCTTAAGGCTCAAGTCATGGACCGCAGCACTCCGGTTGAGGAGCGGTTCGAAGCGTCGGTCAAACTGGCGCAGTTGCCGCGAAACGGTGCTGCCGTTCGGGTGCGCCTGCGTTGTGCGTTAACCGGCCGTGCGCGCGGCAACTATCGCAAGTTCAAGCTGTCACGGAATATGCTGCGTTCATTGGCCAACCAAGGGCAGTTGCCCGGTGTGGTCAAAGCGAGCTGGTAAAGGAGCGCCCCGATGTCGATGTCCGATCCGTTGGGTGACATGCTCACCCGTATCCGCAACGCGCAGCGTAGCCGTCATACAATGTGTGTGGCCCCTGCGTCGAAGCTGCGTGCCGGCGTGCTTGAAGCGCTGAAGCGTGAAGGTTTTATCCGGGGCTATGCCGCCGAGGAGCTGCGCCCCGGCGTTGCCCAACTGCGGATTGAGCTCAAGTATAGCGAGGGTGAGCCCGTGATTAAGGAGATCACCCGAGTATCGAAGCCAGGCCGACGCGTGTACTCTAAGATCAAGGAGTTACCGCGGGTTTATGCCGGGCTTGGCGTATCGATCCTGTCCACGCCCCGCGGCGTACTCAGTGACGGTGAAGCACGCGCTGCCAATGTTGGCGGCGAAGTGCTCTGCCGCGTATTCTAAGGGGGACGCAATGTCTCGTGTAGGCAAGTACCCCGTAGAAGTCCCCGCTGGTGTGACGGTTGCGGTCATGGACGGTATCCTTTCGGCCAAGGGCAAGTTGGGCACCATGACGCTCAAGCTGACCGATCTTGTCGAAACGACGGTCGCTGATAACAAGGTAACGATCACGCCGCTGGGTAAGACGACACCCGCCCGGATGATGTGGGGCACAACGCGGTCGCTGGTTGCCAGCATGGTGCAAGGTGTGTCGGTCGGATACACCAAGGTGTTGGAGATTACCGGCACCGGTTTTCGTGCCAGCGTTCAAGGCAAGAACCTGGTGGTGAACCTTGGCTTCTCCCACGACGTGGTCTATCCCGTGCCGGAAGGCATTATGATCACGACGCCGAAGCCCACGTCGATCGCCATCACCGGCGTTGATAAACGGCAAGTTGGTCAGGTTGCGGCTGAAATCCGTTCGTACCGTCCGCCGGAGCCCTATAAGGGTAAGGGCGTGAAGTACGAGGGCGAGCAGATCCGCCGCAAGGAAGGCAAGAAGAAGTAAGATGAGCGCTCCTCAGGACCTCCGGACCCGGCGTCGCGAACGCCTTCGGTACCAGCTACGCCAGAAATCAGCCGGACGTCCGCGTCTGTCGGTGTTCCGGTCGGGCAAGAACATCTATGCCCAGGTGATCGACGATGCGCAGGGCAAGACTTTGGCAGCAGCGTCGACATTGGATAGGGATTTGCGGGCGGCGCTCAAGACCGGGGCCAATAAGGACGCGGCTACGGCAGTCGGTAAGCTTGTCGCGCAGCGCGCAACCGCGGCCGGTGTGACGGTGGTGGTTTTCGACCGGGGTGCGTATCTGTACCACGGCCGGGTTAAGGCATTGGCGGAGGCGGCCCGTGAGGGTGGCCTCTCGTTCTAAGGACAGATAGATGGCACGGGACTCACGGGACGGCGGCGGTCGGGGTGGTCGGGAGCGAGATCGTGACGGCGGCGATGATCTGATTGACAAGCTGGTTACGATCAACCGGGTGGCGAAAGTGGTAAAGGGCGGGCGTCGGTTCGCGTTTGCCGCTCTCGTCGTCGTTGGCGATCAAAAAGGCCGGGTTGGTTACGGTGCCGGCAAGGCGCGCGAAGTGCCTGAGGCGATCCGCAAAGCAACCGAGCGGGCAAAAAAAACCATGATCCGCGTGCCGTTGAAGGAAGGCCGCACGCTGCACCACGATGTTGAGGGGTCGTTCGGCGCCGGGCATGTCGTGCTGCGCGCTTGCACCGCGGGAACAGGGATCATTGCCGGCGGCCCGATGCGCGCCGTGTTTGAGACCCTCGGGATTGGCGACGTTGTGGCCAAAAGCTTGGGTAGCCGTAATCCGCACAACATGGTGAAGGCGACTTTTGACGCCTTAACTCGCTGTGCCAGTCCCCGGTCGGTCGCGGCACGCCGGGGTAAAAAGGTGTCCGACATCCTTGGTAAGCGCGATGAGCTGGAGACGGCCGATGCCGGATAGCAACAAGCCTCAGATCCGCGTGACGCAGGTGGCTTCGGGCCTAGGACGTAAGAAGAACCAAATCGGCACCCTGATCGGGCTCGGGCTGAACAAAATTCGCGCCACCCGGGTGTTGGAAGACACGCCCGCCGTGCGTGGCATGATCCGCACGGTCCAGCACCTGGTGCGGTCGGAGGGCGTGAAGTGAAGCTTAATGAACTGCGCGATAACCAAGGCGCCCGCCTAAAGTCCAAGCGGCTCGGCCGCGGCATCGGGTCAGGCAAGGGCAAGACTTCTGGAAAGGGCGTCAAGGGTCAGAAGGCGCGCGAAGGTGTGTCGCTGAACGGGTTTGAGGGTGGGCAGCTGCCGATCTACCGCCGGCTGCCGAAGCGCGGCTTCACCAACATTTTCCGTAAGGAATATGCACCGGTGAATCTGGGTGCCATCAGCAAAGCCATCGCCGCCGGACGGCTGAACCCAAAAGAGGCACTGACGGAGGCTGCTTTGGCCGCCGCGGGCCTGGTCCGGCTGGCGAAGGTCGAAGGCGTGCGTCTGTTGGCCATGGGCACGATCACCCAGCCGATCCGCGTGACGGTCAGTGGCGCGTCCGCCACCGCGGTCGCGGCCGTTGAGGCTGCTGGCGGCACCGTCACACTGCTGAAGCCACTAGTCGACGCCGCCGCACCCGCAGCCTAACCATGCGGCTTGCGTAAGCGGGCAGGCGCGCGGCACAATGGAATGGGGAGGTTATCGGGCCTAGGCCTGGTGCCGCCCGGCGCTTGACGGAGAAAGCCCGATGGCCTCGGCAGCAGAACAACTTGCATCGTCCATGAGCCTCAGCAGCTTCTCCAAGGCGACGGAGCTGAAAACCCGTATTTGGTTTACGCTCGGCGCGCTGCTTGTCTACCGCATCGGCACCTACATTCCCGTGCCCGGCGTCGACGCGTCCGTGATGGGTGAAATGCTGGCACAGCACAGCACCGGCATCCTCGGCATGTTCGACATGTTTAGCGGCGGCGCGCTGGGTCGCATGACAGTGTTTGCACTCAACATCATGCCCTACATCAGTGCATCGATTATCGTGCAGCTGATGGCTGGTGCCGTCCCGTCGCTGGAGGCGCTGAAGAAAGAGGGCGAGTCGGGCCGTAAAAAACTCAACCAATACACGCGGTACCTCACCGTGCTGATCGCCCTAATTCAGTCCTATGGGATCGCGGTTGGGTTGGAAGGTATGCGCGGCAACTTTGGCGCAGCCGTGATCGATCCGGGCCTGTTCTTCCGTGTGTCATGTGTCGTGACACTGGTTGGCGGCACAATGTTCCTCATGTGGCTGGGTGAGCAGATTACCGCCCGGGGTGTCGGCAACGGGACCAGCTTGATCATCTTCGCCGGTATTGTCGCGAACCTACCCAGTGCGTTGGTGAACCTGTTGGAACTGGGCCGGACGGGCGCGCTGTCCCCAATATTCATCCTGCTGTTCATCGCCATAGCCGCGGCTGTTGTCGCTTTCGTCGTGTTTATGGAACGGGCACAGCGCCGGGTCACCGTCCAATACCCCAAGCGCCAGGTGGGCCAGCGTATGTTCGGTGGCGATAGCACGCACATGCCGCTTAAGGTTAATACGGCCGGGGTGATCCCGCCCATCTTCGCCAGCTCCATCCTGTTGATCCCGGCGACGATAGCCGGGTTCGCCAGCAACGACCCGAACTCCTGGCTTGCTTGGTTCGGCTCTAAATTCGCCCATGGCGAGCCGTTATACATGATCGCCTACGCCGGGATGATCCTGTTCTTCAGCTACTTCTACACGGCTATCGTATTCAATACGGAGGAGACGGCCGACAACCTGAAGAAATATGGCGGCTTCATTCCGGGCGTACGTCCGGGTGCCAACACGGCCCAGTATTTCGATACCATCCTGACCCGCCTGACGACGATCGGTGCGGTATATCTGGCCATCGTTTGCCTGCTGCCGGAGATCCTGATCGCCCGCTACGGCGTGCCGTTCTACTTCGGAGGCACCAGCCTGATGATTATTGTATCAGTGACAATGGACACGGTCACGCAAATCCAGTCACACTTATTGGCACATCAATACGAAGGGCTCATCCGAAAGGGCCGCGTGAAGGGACGTCCGCGTTGAACTTAATTCTGCTGGGTCCGCCAGGTGCGGGTAAGGGAACGCAAGCCAAGCGTCTGGAACAACTACACGGGATGGCGCAAATCTCGACAGGCGATATGCTGAGGGCCGAGGTGAAGGCAGGGTCCGAAGTCGGGCAACGCGCCCGGGCGGTAATGGAGCAGGGCAAGCTGGTGTCGGATGACATCCTGATTGCCATGCTTGAGAGCCGCATCCGTCAGCCTGACGCGGCGCGCGGCTTCATCCTTGATGGCTTCCCCCGCACCGTACCTCAGGCGGAGGCGCTAGATGCGATGCTCGCCGGGGCTGGTCAGCAGATTGATGTGGTGATCGAGCTGAAGGTGGACGATGCCGCGCTGACGGATCGTATCGCTGGGCGCTATACGTGTGCCAAATGTGGCGCTGGCTATCACGACGATTTTCAGCGTCCGCATGTCGAGGGTACGTGCGACGTATGTGGCGCGCATGAGTTCACTCGCCGCGCAGACGACAAGCGCGAGACCGTCGCGGCCCGGCTGGAAGCCTATCATAACCAGACCGCACCGATCCTGCCGCACTATCGCGATACGGGCCGGCTGGTCACGTTGGACGGCATGCAGACAATGGATGTGGTTACCCGCGAAGTCGAAGCGGTACTGTCCCGCGTGCGAGGGCCCCACCTCACGATAAGTTGATCATAGCGCGTTGACTCGTTCGTTCAGGGCGCTATAAGTCACGACCCAAGCCACGTCAGCACCTGGCCGGCTTAGTCTATTGCAAATGACCTCCAGCGCATCCGCGAGCAGGGGTTTATCATAGCCTCGACGTGCACCAGCACGGCCCGGGGCGTCAGGAGTTTGAAGCGTGGCGCGTATTGCCGGTGTGAATATCCCGACCAACAAACGGGTGCTGATCAGCCTACGTTATATCTACGGGATTGGCCCAGCCAACGCGGTTGATATATGCACAAAGTTGAATATCCCGGACGATCGCCGGGTGAACCAACTGTCAGATGAAGAAGTGCTTCGCATTCGTGAGTTAATCGACCGCGACTACCGGGTCGAGGGCGATTTGCGGCGTGAAGTGGCGATGAATATCAAACGCCTTATGGATTTGGGTTGTTATCGTGGTCTACGCCATCGGCGTGGGCTGCCAGTTCATGGCCAGCGTACGCACACCAACGCCCGCACACGTAAGGGTAAGGCGGTCGCGATCGCCGGTAAGAAGAAGGTCACGAAGTAATGGCGAAGCCGGCCCCCGCGCGTACAAAAAAGAAAGAGCGCAAGAACATTATCGCTGGCGTCGCGCATGTCGCGGCGACGTTCAATAATACCGTAATCACGATCACCGATGCGCAGGGCAACACCATCGCCTGGTCCAGCGCCGGCGTGCAGGGATTTAAGGGCTCGCGTAAGTCCACGCCCTATGCCGCGCAGGTTGCGGCCGAGGATGCCGGGAAGAAGGCGCGCGAACATGGCATGGAGTCGCTTGAGATCGAAGTAAGCGGCCCTGGCTCGGGCCGGGAGAGTGCATTGCGCGCGCTGCAGGCTGTCGGTTTCGGCATTAGCGCCATCCGCGATATGACGCCCATTCCCCATAACGGCTGCCGCCCGCGCAAGCGCCGCCGGGTCTGACGTAGCCGCCTGAACCGATACGGGACCGCCGTGTGGCGGCCCCGCCTTATGCTTTTGGAGACACAGCCGTGGTGCTGCAACGGAACTGGCAGTCGTTGATCAAGCCTGAGAAATTGGGCGTCGAACCCGGGTCTGACCCACATCGTATCGCGACGGTCGTGGCCGAGCCGTTGGAGCGCGGCTTTGGCATGACGCTTGGCAATGCGGTGCGCCGCGTTTTGCTGTCGTCACTACAGGGTGCGGCCGTTACAGCCGTGGAAATCCGCGGCGTGCTGCATGAGTTCAGCGCGATCCCGGGTGTTCGCGAGGACGTGACCGATATTGTCCTCAATATCAAGCAGCTCGCGTTGCGGATGCACGGCGAAGGCCCGAAGCGCATGGTGTTGGAGGCGACGGGGCCCGGTGAAGTGACCGCCGCCCAGATCGACACGGGCCACGATATTGACGTGATGAACCCTGATCTGGTGATCTGCACGCTCGATGATGGCGTCAAGCTCAGCATGGCTTTTACCGTCAACCTGGGTAAGGGCTACGTGCCCGCCATGAGCAACCGGCCAGAAGATGCGCCGATTGGCTTGATCCCGATCGACGCGATCTACTCGCCTGTTAAGCGCGTGAGCTACAAGGTTGAACCGACCCGCGTGGGCCAGGTAACCGATTACGATCGCCTGCTGCTGCAAGTCGAGACGAACGGTGCCGTGACGCCTGAAGACGCGGTGGCGCTGGCCGCACGCATCCTGCAGGACCAGTTGCAGCTATTCATCAACTTCGACGAGCCGCAGCTTGCTCGCGCCGATGAAATCCATGACGACCTTCCGTTCAACCGTAATCTGCTGCGGAAGGTGGACGAGCTGGAGTTGTCGGTCCGTAGTGCCAACTGCCTGAAGAACGACAATATCGTATACATCGGCGATCTGGTTCAAAAGTCGGAGCAGGAGATGCTACGTACGCCGAACTTTGGCCGTAAGTCGTTGAACGAGATCAAAGAAGTGTTGACGGCCATGGGCCTGGGCCTGGGTATGTCCGTGACCGGCTGGCCGCCTGAGAATATCGAAGACCTGGCCAAGCGCCTCGACGAACCTTTCTAGGACATACAGCAATGCGTCACGGTGTTTCCGGCCGTAAACTCGGCGTCACGTCCACCCATCGCTTGGCGATGTTTCGCAACATGGCGGTAGCGCTCATCAAGCATGAGCAGATCACCACAACGCTGCCGAAGGCTAAGGAGCTACGGCCAGTTGCGGAGAAGCTCATCACGCTCGGCAAGCGTGGCGGCCTGCATGCCCGGCGGCAAGCGATTGCGCAGCTGCAGGACGAGAAGATTGTGAACAAACTATTCACCTCCCTGGCCGAACGGTACAAGGCCCGGCCCGGTGGATACTGCCGCGTGCTGAAGGCCGGCGTCCGTTACGGCGACGCTGCCGACATGGCCGTGATCGAGTTGATGGACCGCGACGTCTCCGCCAAAGGCCAGGATAGCGGCCCCCGCAACGCCCCGGTCGATGAGGACCAGCAGGCAGCCTAGCCCGCGCCGGGCCGATGCCTGATCTGTTTCAGGCCGGCCCGCTCGCCGAGCGTTTGCGCCCGGCCACGCTCTCAGATGTCGTCGGTCAGCCTCATCTGATTGGCCCCGTGGGGCGGCTGACAGTCATGATCGATCGTGGTGCGCTGGCTTCTTTGATCCTTTGGGGCCCGCCCGGCGTCGGGAAGACTACGATTGCCCGTTTGCTGGCCGACGCCGCTAAGCTGGAGTTTCAAGCCCTCTCGGCCGTGTTTAGCGGCGTGGCTGACCTCAAACGCGCCTTCGAAGCCGCCCGCGCCCGTCGTCCCATCAGAACGCTGTTGTTTGTCGACGAGGTGCATCGTTTCAACCGCGCGCAACAGGACGGTTTTCTACCTGTTGTTGAGGACGGAACCATTCTGCTCGTGGGTGCCACGACGGAAAACCCCTCTTTTACGCTAAACGGCGCGCTGCTCTCCCGCTGCCAAGTGATGGTGCTGCATCGGCTCCACGACGCGGCGCTGCAAACGCTTCTCACCCGGGCCGAAGCCGCCATGGGCCGTCTGTTGCCGCTCACGCCCGACGCGCGCGACGCCCTATGCGCCATGGCGGACGGCGACGGGCGGTATGCACTCAACATCGCCGAACAGGTCTTTGCCGCCGGTTCCGTGCCGCTCGACCCGGCGGCACTTGCGGCGCTGATCGGACGGCGCGCCCCCCAGCATGACCGGGACCGTGACGGCCATTACAATTTGGCGTCGGCATTGCACAAATCCCTACGCGGATCGGACCCGGACGCGGCGTTGTACTGGCTCGCCCGCGCACTGGCGGGTGGTGAGGACCCACGCTTCCTTGCCCGTCGAATGGTGCGTTTTGCGTCGGAGGATGTGGGCCTGGCCGACCCGTACGCTCTGCCGCAGGCCCTGGCCGCGTGGGACGCATACGAACGGCTGGGCGCGCCGGAGGGTGAGTTGGCGCTTGCCCAGGCCGCGCTGTATTTGGCGACTGCGCCCAAGTCGAACGCGGCCTACACCGCCTTTAAACATGCCACCAAGCTGGCCACTCAGTCGGGCAGCCTGCCGCCGCCGGCCACGATCCTGAATGCCCCCACGGCGCTGATGGGCGCACTCGGCTACGGTGCCGGGTACCAGTACGATCATGACGAACCTGACGCGTTTAGCGGCCAGAACTACTTCCCCGACGGCGTGGCCCGTCCCATTTTGTATGCACCCCCGGATCGCGGCTATGAGCGGGAGGTGAACCGCCGCCTCGCCCATTGGGCCACATTGCGGGCGCAGAGGAATCCAGTATGACCGTCACCACCCGGACCGTCACCGATGACGAGGCCGAGCTGCGGCTCGATCGCTGGTTCCGCCGACATTTTCCGGGCCTGACGCAGGGCGCGATCCAAAAGCTGTGCCGCACCGGGCAAGTGCGGGTAGATGGGCAACGGGCCGAGACGTCTGCCCGGCTGGTACCCGGTCAGTCGATCCGGGTGCCGCCGCTACCCTCGGCCACGCCGGTGAAAAAGGCCGAACCCGCGCCGTTCAACCCAGCCATCGTGCGGGAGTTGGAGGCGATGATCCTGTATCAGGACGAGCAGGTGATCGTGCTTAACAAGCCGGCCGGGCTGGCGGTGCAGGGTGGCCCGGGTATCAGCCGGCATTTGGATGGGCTGCTGGATGGGCTGCGGATGGGCAGTCCGCACCGGCCGCGGCTGGTACACCGGCTGGATCGGGACACGTCGGGCTGTCTGGTGTTGGCGCGCACGCCGGGCACAGCCGCGAAGCTTGCGGCCGGGTTTCGTGGGCGGGATGTAACCAAGACGTATTGGGCGATCGTCGCGGGCCGTCCGTCGCCCAATGAGGGGCGGATCGACCAGCCGCTGCTGCGCTATACCGGGCCGCGGGGGGAACGAAGCGTGCCGGCCACGCGGGACGATGCCGAGGCGCAGCGGGCCGTCACGGATTATCGCATGCTGGACCATGCCGGGCAGAAGCTGACCTGGTTGGAGCTATCCCCCATTACCGGGCGTACGCATCAGCTGCGGGTACATTGCGTCGGCATCGGCACGCCGATCGTGGGCGACGATAAGTACCATGAGCCGGACCAGAACGGCGCCGGGACTGCCATGATCGAGGGCCTGCCCGACAAACTGCATCTGCATGCCCGCGCACTGGATCTACCGCACCCGGCGGGCGGGCGTCTGGTGGTCGAAGCACCGCTGCCGCCGCATATGGCCGAGAGTTTCCGCACGCTCGGCTTCGACGCTCCGCCCCCGGGCGCCCCGGCCCGTACGCGATGAGACGCGGACTGCTGATCGCCCTGGCCGCAATCGTGCTTGTGCCCATACTTACCGCCACCGCCACCGCCACCGCTGCCTGGCTCTGGTTCGACCCGGCCGTGATCCGTGCCCACCTTCAGGACAGTTTCGCCCGGGCAACCGGCAAGGGACTGGTGATCGACGGCCCGATCACCCTGGGCTGGGGTGCCCGTTTGCGGATCGAGGGACTGCGGCTGTTGAACCCACCCGGCCTGTCTCGGCCGGACCTGGCGCGAGCCGCGTCGGCTGAGATCGGGGTCGCGTTGCTTCCGCTTTTGTGGGGGCGTGTGGTGCTGCGCGGCGTGCGGCTGGATGGTGCCGACATGCTGCTGGAACGCGACGCCGCCGGCCGGGGTAATTGGGAACGCCCGCCCGCCCCCGCAGCCACGAACACGCCCGTACCGAAAGCGCCTGCGCGACGGCCACGGTTGGAAGTTGTACTCGACAGCGCGACCGCTACCAACGTTACGGTGGCCTACCGTGACGCCGGCCGGGTCTGGACGGTGGCGGTGCCGCGCCTGGCAGTGGCCGATGGGCGCAGCGTGACCGGGCAGGTGGTGCTGGCTGGTGTGCCGATCACGGTTGCAGGCAACGGGCCCTTTCCGCTTGCCGTGCAACTGACGGCCGATCGCGTCCCGGTGTCGGAGCTGACTTTTGCGAACGTCCGCCTGACCCTGGCGGTCGAAGCGCCGGACGCGCCGCTGCGTATCGACGGTGCGGGCACGCTGGGGGGCGCGCCGGTAACGTTGGCCGCGGGCGCAAGCAGCCTGGGTGCCGCGGCGCAGGGCAGTCTCGACCGGGTTAGCCTTTCGCTAGGCGAGGCGACGATCGCGGCAACCGGCAAGATCGGCCTGCGCGCGATGGATGCGCAGTTGGGCGTGCGGGTATCCTCCGTGGCGGCGGTCGGCACGGCGTTGGGCCGCATGTGGCCGGATGCGCGGGATGGCACCATGCAGATGCATGTTGTGCGGAATGGAGCCGCCGTTACGCTGTCTGGTACGGCGGCGCTGGCCGGATCGGACGCGGCGTTTCAACTGGCTGCCAGCTGGCCCCGCCCGCGGCTGGAGGGTTCGGTTACGTCCAATCGCCTCGATCTCGATCAGCTTTTTGCGCCGCCCACATCCCAGGTATCGGCCGCCCCGGCCGCAACGCCGCCAGCCGCAACGGCTACTTCGCCGGCCCCGGCACCCGAACCGCCCCGGCCACTGCCCTTTGCCACCCTGAACCGGGCCGATGGCGACGTGCAGCTGACGGTTGCGACAGTGCGGTGGCATGGGACGGACGTGACCGGCGTGACGGGCCGGGCCGTGCTGGGTGGCGGCGTGCTGGGCGGCGGCGTCCTGACACTCGATCCCGTGCACGCCATAGTGGGTGGCGGGCCGGTGGATGCGCGGCTGGTCGCGGATGCCGCCGCACAACGCGTGACCGTGACGATGCTGACGCCGGGCGTAGACCTGCGCGCGGCGGCGGCGCTGGCGGGTAATGCGGCGGCGATTTCCGGCCGGGGCGAGCTCGATTTGGCTCTGGACGGCACCGGTGCCGATGCCCCCGCGTTGCTGGCCACCGCCACCGGCCGGATCGGCCTGGCACTTGTCGGGGGTGAGGCTGATTTATCCGCCATCCCCGGCCTGCAGGCCGCCATCACACAGGTCACGCGGGGGGCGATGGCACCGATTGAGGGTCGGACCCCGATCCGCTGTCTGGCGCTGCGCGGCAACCTGGCCGCCGGACGCGCGGCCGTCGCGGCGTTGGTGCTGGACACCCCTCGCCTAACTTTGAACGGTGATGGCGAGGTCGGGCTGGCCGACCGCACGCTGGCGTTACAGTTACACCCGGCAATTGCCGTCGGTGGCACCAGCGTGTCCGCGCCAGTTCGGGTGACGGGCACCTGGGCCGCGCCGGTCATCAAGATGGAAAACGACGGCGGCCGCGCGTCGCTCAGCATCGCACCAACGCAAGGCGCCGACCTATGCGGCCCCGCCTTGGCCCTGGCCCGCAACGGCCGTGCCGGACCCCTACCGCCCGCCGATAAACCAAAGCCTACGAAACCGGCTGATCTGCTACGGAGCCTGCTGCGGTGAAGCGTTTTTGGACTACGGCCAGCGTGACCGGCACCCCGGGCGCACAGACGATCGTGCTGGATAATAAGCCTATGCGTATCCCAGGCGGCGCGGCGCTGGTGCTGACCACTCCCGCCTTGGCCGACGCCGTCGCGGCGGAGTGGCAGGGCGCGGGTTCCACGTTCATTCTGGACGACTTACCGCTAACCCGGCTGGCCGGCACCGCGCAGGACCGCGTCGCGCCCAACCCCGCCCCAGTCGCGGCCGCGCTGGCCGAGTACGCGCAAAGCGACCTGTTATGTTACCGCGCAACACACCCGGCTGACCTTGCGGCCCGGCAGGCGGTGGCGTGGCAGCCCTGGTTGGACTGGGCGCACGCGACACATGGGGCCCGGCTTCTGGTAACGGAGGGGATCGTACACGTCGCCCAGGATCCGGAGGCGCTGGCCCGGGTCGCCGGGGCGTATGCGGCGTTGGATCCGGCAGCGCTGGCAGCATTGGGCATCGCGGTGCCGGCGATGGGCAGCGCCGTGCTGGGCCTGGCCTTCGCCGCCGGTGCATTGGACGCTACGACGGCGTTTTCGGTGTCGAGCCTGGATGAGCTGTTTCAAGTCGAAAAGTGGGGCGAAGATGCCTCGGCTACAGTCCGGCGGGGACACGTTGCGGCGGATTTGGCTCTGGCGGAGCGGTTTTTGCGGCTCACTCGATCGGTGCTGACCCACTAGGCTGCCCAAACACGTCTGCCCACGCCCCCTGTAATGCCGCATCGACCTCCGCCATTGTGGCCGGTACGCCCAAGGCCGCCAGGGACGTTACGCCGTGCTCCGCAATCCCGCACGGCACAATCCCGACAAAATGGCTCAGCGCTGGGTCGACATTCAGCGCTACGCCATGCCAGCTCACCCAGCGTGTAACCCGTACGCCCAGGGCAGCGATCTTGGCCTCGGCATCGCCCGTCACCACCCAAATCCCGACCCGGCCCGCCCGCCGCTCGCCCCGCACACCAAATACGGCAAGGGTCCGGATCAGCCACTCCTCTAGCCCATTGACGTAGCTGCGTACGTCCCTCGGGCGCACGCTGCCATGGGGATGCGTTAGGTCCAGCATGACGTATCCGACCCGCTGGCCCGGCCCATGATACGTCCACTGGCCGCCACGCCCGGCGCTGAATACCGGGAACCGGTTTGGGTCCTGCAGGTCCTCAGCTCTGGCAGACGTGCCGGACGTGTAAAGCGGCGGGTGTTCCAGCAGCCACACCAGCCCGCCTGCCGTACCCGTCCGGATTGCAGCGACCCGGTCCTGCATTCGCGCGATCGCCGCCGGGTAGGGGACCAGATCGGCCGCCACCTCCCACATTGAAGCCGCCACGCTCATCGGCTATAGCCACCGGGTCGCGTGCGGTCGTGGCGAAATGGTAGACGCGCAAGCTTGAGGTGCTTGTGGGGGCAACCCTGTGGAAGTTCGAGTCTTCTCGACCGCATACTCCCTG
>JAYVTX010000040.1:0-2828 GCA_043788425.1 Rhodospirillales bacterium | reverse complement strand
CCTCTGTGAACCATTGCGGGTGGCAGCGGCGGCCCGGTCGATTGCTTCGCGGTCATTCCTGCGACGGATTATGGTTGCCCAATTGCGTCGGATACCGTGTTCCAATTCGAAGGCCTCAATCTGAGCCAAGCACATCTCGTTCATGCTCGGCAGTTCTGGTGTGTCCATGAAAGTCAGTCCTTTTGTGGGAAGCGGTGGCTACGGCCGGTCGATGCGTGCGGGCGTGACGTGACGCACCCGCAAAAGGTGTCGCCGGTTCTGGGGAGCGTCCGGGTGCTCAATCGCGTCATCGCGCTGCCGCTGTTAAACGGGCTTTCTTTCTCTCGATCTCAGCTCGCGCGAACCGGGCTTGCATCGCCTTCAGCAACGCAGCCGCGCCCTTGCGCGACATGCCGCGAGCATCAACGGTCGACCCACCGTCGTCGCACAACGCCTGGTAGCAGACCAAGCTCTCTAGGAGGTGCTGGGCGTGAGCGACCGCCGCAATGGTCCATTTTTTGGAACCCGGCGACTGGTGATCCATCGCGGGCAGCGACCGTTCCTCTGCGCGAAACCGGGCGTTCAAATCGTTCCACACGAAGCGCGCTGCAACCGATGCCGTCGAACTCGCCCGCTCAACATCGGCCCGCAACCGCGTCACAAACAGCGGGTCCGCAGTGACCAATTGGCGGAGCGCCGCCTCGTCCGGCATTTGCACAACGTCCGCCATCTATCGCTCCATCCAGTTAAACCGCGCGAACCGCATTGGCGTTGCGACACTCTCGCCGACCAGCAGCAGCGCCCCGGCAACGACGTTGGCCAGGTCGTCATGCCCGCCAGGGGCGTGGTCGATACTGTCCCGGCCACCACGCCCCGTGCGCCGCTCAAGCCCCGCGAACTGTGTGGCCAGCTTCGGCAAGTCGAGTAGCTCAGTCCGCCCGCTGTTCAGGATCGGCAGACAGTCCCGGTACAGATCAGACCGGGGGCGGTCAGAAAGATCGTAGGCGATGCCGTGGACCCGGAACCGCTCCCGCGGCCATTCCCCGGCGTACCGGTCGCCTACCACCCGGGTCACACCGTAGGAGCGTAGCAGTGAGGCAAAGTCAGACGTAACCGAGTCGGGGCTGAACGGTGGTCGGACCTCACGAACAGCGTCCAGCACCGCCATGTCGCCACACCGATGGGCGACGGCGATCGTCATGCTGTCCGACCCTGTGCCCCCGGACGGGTCCACGAACGCCACGTAGGAGACGCCGGGCAGGGGCATCATCTCCGTCCGGCCGGTTACGGTTACGGCCTCGATCACAGACCGCGGGACAAAGTCGGCCAGGTCGCTCCGGAAATCGGCACCGTACTCGGATGCCGCGGCGTCCGGATCATCTTCGTAGGCTTCGGCTACGATCGCCGGGTCTAGGCCGGGGTTCATGGCAAGTGACGGGGCCTGCCACACCAGCACACGCGCGCCATCACGGCCGTAGTGCTTGGCGAAAGCCTGATGCAGCACACCGCGTCGGCGGTACGGGCTGGACGCGTTCAGCAGCATGGCCCCGGGGATGGTGGCCAGGCCAGGGCGCAGCGCCTTGAAAATCTCCGTATCCGGGGCGGCGCTGTCGTCACTGCGCCAGAATGCGGTTTCGTCGGCCAAAACCGCCGCAAAACTGTACCCGCGCGTCACCCGAAACGACGCCGTCGCAATCTCGATCACAACCGAGTTGGACAGCGTGATCGTCTCGGTCGTCCGATCCGTCACTAACTCTGAAAGCAGGGGCACCGCGTCGAACAGGCCGCCGATGTAGCGCAGGATGGTGCGGGCCTGGCGTCGGTCGGCCGCAATGACGGCGATGGTCGCCGTTTCACCCGCGGCTAGATGCGGCCGGTAGTCACGGAAGGCGGCCAAGAACACGGCTATGAGGGCAAGCACGCGGCTCTTGCCCCCGCGTCGTCCAACGATGAGCGCCGCCTCGGTAAAAGCCGCCAGCGGAGCCTCTGTACGGCCCGTGTGGGCTTGGTACGTGGCCAGGGCGTCGCTATCCATGTCGAGGGCGAACAGCGCCGCCAGAAACGCTCGCCAGGCCCGCCAGGTGTCTCCCCGAAAGTGGGGGGCGAACAGCGCCGCATCGTCGAGTGCCGAAAGGATATTCATGGCGCAGTGGCCGCGATGTGATCGGCCAGCGTGCGAGTGGGGGGTGCTGCGCCGCGCAATCCAACCTTGGCCAGGGTGCGGGCATAGGCGTTGGACCACGCGATGTACGCCCGGGCGTCATGGTCGGTCATGCCGCGACCGTTGACCGTGCGAGCGTCGATAATCGCCAGGTGCATCGACAACATCGCGCATCGGTCGATCAGCGCGCGTTGCGTAGCCGATGGCTTGCCGCCGCAGTGTGCCAGCAGCTCGGTACGCACCGCCGCGACGTGTTTGGCGTGGCGAGTCCGGCCGTCCATTTTTGCCAGGGCAGGGGGCCGGGAGTTGGGGCCGATGGGGCGGTTTTTGCGGGGCATAATGGCTAGATATTGGACTAAAATCGACCGACATGCAAGAAAACCGTTTAGCAACAGTGGGTTGTATACCGCTAACCACCCCGGTTTACCGCCGTGCACAGGCGACTACCTGCCGAAAGAGTACGCTTCGTACCTTGTGCCGTCGGTGACGGATTGTCGGCTCAAGGCAGGACGGTGAAGCCGGGGCGATCTTCACGCGGCAAGGTCTGCCGGCCACGCTTGCGGCGAGCCTGTCCCCGCTTTCGCCCACTTGCTGCCCGCCCGCGCGTCGGCCGATCAGAAATTTCTCGCGCGGATGTACGCGTTAGGACGTTGGCGCAATTTCTCGGCAGGGTACTCTCAACCTGAAT
>JAYVTX010000039.1:0-14094 GCA_043788425.1 Rhodospirillales bacterium | reverse complement strand
TTATGCGGTTCGGTCGTTCGGTTGCGTTGCTCGTTCTGTGCTGTCACGGCGCGGCGGCACAGCCATCCCAGCTCTCGCCCCTGGCGACCGAGCAGTTGCGAGCGATCGAGCTGGAGCAACAGCAGCGCACGCCGACCGAAGAGAAGCTTTCCTCCCGCTTGCTCTACGCGGTTCGCGCCGCCGAAGGGCGTCCGGCGGTCGCTGCCGTGCCCCATCTACGGCCCCTGGTGGCCGAAAATGCCCCGGAGCCGCGCCAGCTTGTTAACATCAAGGGCCAGATCACGCCGGAGCTGGAAGCCTTTATCGCAGCCCAGGGCGGCACCGAGATCGCCGCCCTGCCGCGCTTCGGCGTGCTCTCGGCCCGCATCCCGCTGCGGCAGGTCCCGGCCATCGCCGCGCGGCCGGACGTGCGCTCGCTCGATTTTTCCCCCAAGCCCGTCAATAATCAGACGGCCGGCCTGACGAACCCCGAGGGCGATGCCGCGCACCGCGGGCAGGACCTGCGCGAATACTTCGCCACGTCGGGTGAGGGTGTGAAGGTCTGCGTCGTGTCCGATAGCGTGGACCACCTCGAGGAGTCGCAGGCCCGGGGGGCACTTGGGCCTGTGGAGGTGCTGACCAACGCCGAAGGTAGTGCGTGGGGCGAGGGCACCGCCATGCTGGAAATCGTGCATCGGATTGCGCCCGGCGCGACACTCGCCTTCGCCACCTCCGGCCCGACGGACGTCGCAATGGCGCTTAACATCGCCCGCTTGGCCGTGGCCAAGTGCGACATCATCGTGGACGATGTCACTTATGACAACGAACCGCCGTTCCAAGACGGCATTATCGCCCAGATAGCCCGAGAAGTGTCCGATACCGGAATCCTGTTCTTCTCCTCCGCCGCCAATAGCGGCAACCAACTCCACGGCCAGTCCGGCACCTGGGAAGGCGATTTTCGGCCGAGCGCCACCACATTGACCGTAGGGGGCAAAACCTACCGCTTCAACGAGTTCGCCCCAGGCGTCACGCTCGATACGGTCACTGCCTACACGGAGACACATGCCCAGGCCGTGCTGACGTGGAACGACCCGCAGGGCGCGGCCTCGAACGAATACCAGCTCGCCGTGATCGGTGCCGATGGGCAGGTTCTCGATCATTCCACTAACGTCATCACGGGCCATCAGGACCCGGTTCAGACCGTCACGATCGAGCCCGGGTCGCATCTCGCGATCCTTAAGGCGGAGGGCGCGGAGCCGCGCTTCTTGCGTATCATCACCAACCGCGGCCGCCTCGCCATCGGCACCACCGGCGCCACGTTCGGACATAACGCGCTCGGCGCAGATAATGCCTTTTCGGTGGCCGCCGTCAGCGCCGCCGGACGTACCGGACGTGGCGCCAGCTTCAGGTCGGGCATCCCTATCGACGACTACAGTTCCGATGGGCCACGGCGAATGTTCTACACGGCCGATGGGACAGAGCTCACCCCCGGCAACCTTACCTCAACCGGCGGCATCCTTCTCATGAAGCCTGATTTCGCCGCCGCCGACTGCGTCACGACCAGCGTGGCACCCCGCTTCGCCCCGTTCTGCGGCACCAGCGCCGCCGCTCCGCAAGCCGCCGGCATCGCCGCACTATACCGGTCGGGCACCCCTTCTCTGACGCCAAAGGAGATCCGCGCCGCGCTTACCTATATGGCATTCCAGAGCGAGAACTCGCAGGGATGGAACGTAGTCGCCGGCTTCGGTATCCTGAACACCAGCAATGGCGCGGCCATGGCGTTCGATCTCACCGGGGTGTCGGTCATCAATTTCGATCGGGATTACGAGATGAAGAGCGATTCCGGTGGCTCGATCGACACCTCGCGAGGCGTCTTCTTCACCCGTTTTCCACCCGATCAGCAGGTTCGCGGCTGGCGCATTGAGGGTAGCGAGCGCGCGACCATGTCTGTGGTCTTCACAAACGTCAGAGGCTGGCAGGGCGCCAATGCCGGGCGCCCGCTCGAACTCACGATTGTGCATCGCGCCGCGCCGGAGGGCGGCAAGCCTGGGCATGGGCCGATCAGCATCTCGATCAATGACAAGCCACTCATCACCAACTACGACGTGACGGCAGCCCATCCTGGAGCGGACGGGTGGGTGCGCGACCGTTTCCTGGTCCCGCCGGGCGGAAATCGCTCACCTTCCGTCTACGCGCTGATCGAGAAGACCGGCGGCCCGGGATCCTATTGGATCCGCTCGATCCGGCTCGCGCCAGTTGGACACTGACCCTGTCGCCTCACATCGCCGCCCTAGCTGGCTCTCCCAGGTACTCTGTGCCGGTATGAACGTGTCTAATATCCCACCGGTTAGTGACCGTACCGGAGCGGTGATTCCGCCGGGTTCACGCCCGACATGGCGCGGGATTGCGCGGCGCATCGGCAGGCTCTGTTTCAAACCCCCGTGTGGGGGTGGGGCGGTCTGGCCCTCCACGCAATCAGTCGCGAGTTCAGTCCGATCCCGGCAGTGTTGGCCTAACACTTCATTGTGCTGTGAAAATCTTGAATTGCGCACCAGACCGAACGTCCCGTATCCACTTGGAGTCGATTTTAAACCCAGACACATCAGATCGTTGTTTGATTGACGTGCCTCACCCCACGATGGGAAGCTAAGGAAACATAGGACGGGGACGCGCATGATCCGGCTGGCACTAACCCTATCGCTCCTCGCGGCCCCCGCCCTCGCCGCCTCCGCCCCAGCGGTGGAGGGCGCGCGCGGCATGGTCGTGACGTCGCAGCGGCTGGCGTCCGAAGTCGGCGCTGACATCCTGCGCCGTGGTGGCAACGCGGTCGATGCGGCGGTGGCCGTGGGATACGCACTGGCGGTGGTCAATCCCTGCTGCGGCAACATCGGCGGCGGCGGGTTCATGGTTTTGCACTTGGCCGACGGGCGCGACCGGTTCCTGAACTTTCGCGAAATGGCTCCCGCTGCCGCTACGGCCGCCATGTACCTGGACGCCGCCGGAGAGCCCGTGCCCGGGGCAAGCCTGTACGGCAGCCGGGCCGCCGGGGTGCCGGGCACGGTGATGGGGCTAGAGGCCGCGCGTGAAAAATACGGCACCATGGACCGCGCGGCCCTGCTGGCCCCCGCCATCGCCCTGGCCCAAGACGGTTTCGCGCTAACCCGCGGCGACACCGACATATTGGACGGCAAGCGCGCGGACTTCCGGAAAGCGCCAGCCGCGGCCCGCATATTCCTATCCCCAGACGGCACCAGCTTCCGCCCCGGCGAAACGCTGCGCCAGCCGGACCTGGCCCAAACCCTGCGCGACATCGCCGCCCACGGCACAGATGGCTTCTATAAAGGCCGCATCCCCGCCGCCGTCGCCGCCCTATCGCGCCAGGATGGCGGTATCCTGACCGAGGCCGATTTTGCCACCTACACCATCACCGATACCGAGCCGTTGCGCTGCGGCTACCGCGGCACCGTCATCCTGTCCGCCCCACCCCCGTCCTCGGGCGGCACGACTATTTGTGAAATCCTGCAGGTGCTGGCCGGCTACGACCTGGCGGCGATGGGCTGGCACAGTGCCCAGTCCGTGCACGTGATGACGGAGGCAATGCGCCACGCCTACCTCGATCGTAACACCTACCTCGGTGACCCGGCGTTCGTGACCAACCCGATCGACCGGCTGCTATCTGCCGAGTATGCCGCAGCGTTGCGCGCCCAGATCGGTCCCCGCGCCACCCCCTCCGGCGATCTACGCCCGGGCACGGCCCCGCATGAAAAGACGGAGACGACGCATTACTCGATCGTGGACAAGGCGGGTAACGCGGTGGCGGTGACGTACACGATCAATGGCAGCTTCGGCTCGTTCGCGATCGCTGGCGGCACGGGGTTCCTGCTGAATAATGAGATGGATGATTTCACCATCAAACAGGGCGTCCCCAATCTGTTTGGCCTGGTGCAAGGCCAGGCGAATGCGATCGCGCCGGGTAAGCGGCCCCTCAGTTCGATGGCACCTACGGTTGTAACGCGCGACGGCAAAACGATCCTGGTCACCGGGTCACCGGGTGGGTCGCGCATCATCTCGATCGTGTTGCAAACGATCGTGAATATGATCGATCACGGCATGGACCCGCAGGAGGCGGTGGACGCGCCGCGTATCCACCACCAATGGCTGCCGGACGTGCTGTATGCCGAACCATTCGCGCTATCGCCCGACACGGCGGCACTGCTGCGGGAGCGAGGGCACACGATTACCGAGCAGGCCCCCTGGGGTGCGGCGGAGGTCGTGGCCGTGGGGGTCGAGCATCTTCCTGGGCCAGCGACGTCCACCAGCGACAGCGTGCTGGGACGGATGCGGCCGGGGCTGCTGTACGGGGCGAATGACGACCGGCGTCCGGCTGGCGCCGCGGTTGGAGAGTAGTAGTGGTTCAGGCGGCGGGCCTCGGCATTGTCCAGAAAACCAGCGCAGCGCACTCCCGGCACTCCGCGCTGCGAGAAAACATAATTGAGCATGCGTTCATCGCAGAGGTTTTGAGACTTCTTTGATGCCGCAATGTGTTTGACGTTTCGAAATTGCGATCGGAATTCGACTCACAAGGCTATGACCTTGTCATGGAGCGCGGTCGCATTCTCCGTCATATTCAGCTCAAAGTCGGGGTTAAGGAAAAGCCAGGCACGCTTTCGGTTTCGACGCACCTAGCCGCCAAGCCAAGCGGATGCGTAATCTGGATTAAGATCGATTCAGAGATGAAAATCGTTCGCTTCGCGTGGCTTGGTGGTACCCCGGCCGAACCGCTTCCTGCACTGGGCGAAATAAAGGCTAAGCGAAGCGGCAAACGGGAGGGCGGACGGCAGGAACACCGGAAGGTCGTTGGGCACCGGTTCGATCGCGGTGATACGTATACGGCCCTGTTAGACAAGCTATTCGGCTCGGACGGACCACACGCCATACCCCATGATCTTACAGTGTGACGATAAACCCGATATGTCGATGTCAGGCATATACAGGCCCGAATGGCTCCGCTGTGACGCCAGCCTAAGTCGCTACAACTATTTAGAGGGGAGCACCCATGTTCAATCACATCATGCTCGGCAGCAACGACATCGCCAGGTCCAAAACTTTCTATGACGCTGTAATCGGGGCGATCGGCGGCACAGAGGCCAAGGTCGACGCTAAAAATCGGCTTGTCTACGCGCACCGCGGCGCCACGCTGATGATCAGCCAACCGATCGACGGCAAGCCTGCATGCTGCGCCAATGGAGGCACGGTCGGCTTCAAAGTCGAAAGCACGGCCGAGGGTGACGCCTGGCATGCCGCCGGGGTGGCGCATGGCGGCACCGCGGTCGAGGATGCGCCAGGCCTACGCGGCGGCATTGTTTATCTGGCCTATTTGCGGGATCCGGACGGCAACAAGCTGTGCGCGGTACACCGCCCCGCCTAACCTCAATTCGGTTCGGGTAACCGAGTCAGCCTGGCGGTTTAACCGCCGCCAGGAACTCGGCCACAGCCGGCGCCCAGAACCGCGCCATCCCCGTCGTACCGTGGCCGCGCGTATCGGCGCTGGCGGGGATCAGTAGCAGCCGCGCGCCGGGAATACGGGCCAGGCCACGCTCCATCACACCGGTTTCAGGCGGGTTACGCTCGTCATCTGCGCTGTTTATCGCCAGCACGGCGGCGGTGATGCGGTCCAGCACGGGGGCCGGGTCATAGTCGCGTGACGCGTCCCATTGCCAGATGAAGGTGTTTGCGTCGGCTGGCGGCGGTGCGGCCAGGGCGGCATCGACCAGGGCATTCGCCTCCGCCGTCGTGGGCGCTTTCGCCTGCCATGCGAGCGTACCGCCAACCGTCGCAATGTCGAACATGACCGCCGCCGTCCGCAGCGCCGGGGGCTGGGCCGTGTACGCGCCGTTATTGTAGGCCGGGTCCTGACGGATGCTTTCGATCAATAAACGACGCAGCATCCAGTTGCGGCTGGACATTGCGGCCGGCTGCGACGCCATCGGCACCAGCGCGTCCATGAATCCTGGGTACGTTGCCCCCCAAACCCACGCGTTCATGCCCCCCATCGAGTGGCCGAGCACCAGGCGCAGGTGCTTCACGCCCAGGCATTCCGTCACGACCCGGTACTGCGCCAGCACCATGTCGGCGTAGTTGTAGTGTGGGAATAGCGCGTTCAGTCCGTCGGATGGCTTGGCCGACCCACCGGCACCGATCGCATCGGGTAGGATGATGAAGTACCGCGCCGCATCCAGCGGCTGACCGGGCCCAAATAACTGTC
The DNA here is from genome assembly GCA_043788425.1 of Rhodospirillales bacterium. Taxonomy (GTDB): domain Bacteria; phylum Pseudomonadota; class Alphaproteobacteria; order Acetobacterales; family Acetobacteraceae; genus JANPPS01. The sequence goes on along the minus strand of JAYVTX010000039.1, from coordinate 7,850 downwards.
CGCCAAACCCTGGTGCCAGCAGCCCGGTTCCCGACCCGGCAGTGCCATGCAGGACCAGGACGGCCGGGTTCGCCGGGTCACCGAGGGTTGTGGTGTGCAGACGCAGATTGGCCGCCGTCGCGCCATCGTGGAACGTGAAACTGGGCAGGGCACAATCGGCCTGTTTCGGTTCGGCTGCATGGGCCGCAAGCGGAACCGTTATCGCAAGAGCCAGCAGGCAGCGGCGGACCAGCATCGACGTTCTCCCCTTATCTTACCCTAGAATGTACGGACTTAACCGTGCCGTCACCCCTGCATCCGGCCCGGACACCATTCGGGTGGGTGGGGCATGCCGACTTGATCCGGCCGCCATCACCCCCGCACCCGGCGCAGCAGCAGCCGCACCGATCCCGGGTTCGCCGCATGCGGGTGGGACGCGGCCAGAACTAGCGGCCGTAACTCCGGCAGGTTAAGCCATAACGGGAACTCGCGCCGGATCACGCCGCCCTCACCTGCGCCGCGACCGGTAATGACCTCCACGCAGCGCAGGCCCTCCGCATGGCAACCGCCGAGGAACCCGGCCAGTGCTACAAACGCCCGGGCGGCGGTGCGTCCATGCAGATCCAGCGTGCGGGCGGCTGGGAGTTTTCCGGCGCGGAACCGCTCCCACGTTGCACGATCGACGCCGGGTGGGTGCGTGCCGACTGTGAGTGAACCCAACCTGCCGCGCGCTGAATTGACCGGTGCCGCCGGGGCAGCGCGCGGGGCCGGGCTGGGGCGCGCATGGTTCGGCACGAGCTTCGGCGTGGGGTCCGGCACGAGATCCGGCGGGGGCGCAGGCGGCACGATCACGCCGGGTAGGGGCCGTAGGTGTTGCGCGTAGCCGGCCCATACGGCCCGGTCGTACTCGGATAGGCTCCGGCGGCGGATCATCCGCGGGCGGTGGGGTCGTCCTCGATCAGGACGATGTGCAGCCGGCGGGGCCCATGCGCACCCAGCTCCAGCGTCTGCTCGATATCGGCAGAGCGGGACGGACCTGTGATCAGCATGACATTGCGGGGCATGAACGGGCCACCTGCATTAAGCCCGCTTTCGGCCCGCAGCAGGTCCCACGCGTCCTCATACGGACCGACAACCCGGCTGGTGCGCAACACGACAATGGCGGTGTCGGCCAGCAGGTTCAGCGTCGTTGGACGATCGGGCGCACTGGGCAGCATCAGCGTGCCCGTTTCGGCCACAGCCGCCCAGCCGTGCTGGATGCTGACCTGGTCCGTCGCCTCCGCCCGGCCCTCATGCAGCATCAGTAACGGGCGCGACGACCACGGGATCGCCCGCAATGCCGGGTGCGGCGCCATGACGGCGATCGACGGCAGATTGTACCCGGCCAGATACGTCACGACCGCGTCGGGTACGGCGTCGATGTCCGGCACACGGGCGACGGTGCCGAACTCCCGCTCGACCAGGCTTTGGAACAGCGCGATCAACTCCGGACGCGGCACGGCCGTCCGCCCTGGGGTCAAATGCCGCGGATGGCGTGCGATCCGCTCCCGTAGCGTGGTCTGCGCATCGGCACTCAGCGGCCCACGCTTTAACCCGCGCCGGATCGCGCCCAGAATCGCTTCTTTGCTCACGTGCGGTTGTACCGGGCGAAGAACGTCTCCCCCTCCGGCGCTGGCATATCGCGTCCTACCGTCCATCCCGACGCATACGGCATCAACGCGAACCGCCCCCGCCGCCGGCCCACCGCGCCCAGCACTGCCGCTGCTATCCTGGTCCCCAGCCGGTACAGCCGGGGGTGGCAGGCCATGAACCCCCACAACGCCAGGTTGCTGCGAATGCCCGCCGGTTGCAGGTGGTGCTCGAACTCACGCTCCCGCCAATGGCGCATCATCTTGGGCAGCGGGATCTTGACCGGGCACACGCTCTCGCACTTGCCGCAGAACGTGCTGGCGTTGGGCAAGTGGCCGGATTTTTCGACGCCGATTAGCGACGGCGTCAGCACGCTGCCCATCGGCCCTGGGTACACCCAGCCATACGCATGCCCGCCGACAGCGCCGTATACCGGGCAATGGTTCATACAGGCTGCACAGCGGATGCAGCGCAGCATCTCCTGGAACTCGGTTCCCATCATCGCCGACCGGCCCGCATCCACGATCACCACGTGGTATTCGGCCGGGCCATCCAGATCGGCCGGACGCCGTCCCCCGGTGCTGAATGTTGTGTATACGGAAAAGTCCTGACCCGTGGCGGATCGCGCGAGCAGCCGCAGCAGACTCATCGCATCCTCCAGCGTCGGGACGACCTTCTCGATGCTGGCCAGCGCGATGTGAACCCGGGGCAGGGTCTGCGTCAGGTCGCCATTACCCTCATTGGTTACGATCACGCTGCTACCGGTCTCGGCAATCAGGAAGTTTGCGCCCGTGATGCCGACGTCGGCGGCTAGGAACTTTTCGCGCAGCTTGCCCCGGGCTTCGGTCAGGATATCGCGGCGTTCGGCGAACACCCGGTCGGCCGGCAGGTCGGTGTGGGACAGGCGGAACTGCGCCTCCCAATCCTCGCGGTTCAGGTGAAATGCCGGGGCGATGATGTGGCTCGGCGTCTCATGACGAAGCTGGATGATGTACTCGCCAAGGTCCGTCTCGATCGGGGTAATTTTATTCGCCTCCAGGTGCTGGTTGATGCCCAGCTCCTCGCTGATCATTGATTTTCCCTTGGTAACCGTACGGGCACCGGCGTCCTGGCAGATTTTCAGCACGGCGGCGCGCGCATCGTCGGCAGTGCTGCACCAGTGTACGTGACCGCCGGCCGCGATCACGTTGGCTTCAAACGTTTCCAGGTAGAAATCGAGGTTCGCCAGCGCGTGGTTTTTGATGTCGCGCCCAATCTCTCGCAAGTCCTCGAACTCCGGCAGGCGTGCGACGGCGGCCGTGCGGCGGGCCATGAAGGACGGTTTACTGAAAGCCAGCGCCTTTTGCAGCCCGGCATCGGCCAGCGCGGCATGGGCGTTCTGCTTAAATTGTGGTGAGGTTGTTTGCATCGCCGCGCTCTCCCTGCACCGCAATCTAGCGTGGCCGCGGCGCAACGCCAGGACTATGAACGCGCCATGACGATTACCCGACGTGCTGCCCTAACCCTAACCGGGGCCGCATTGGCCCGCCCTGCACGGGCCGCGGTGCCCAAGCTCGGCCTACTGACTACCCTTTCTGGCCCGGCGGCGGACGGGGCCGGGTCAGGGTCGGTGTTGGCCGCGCGGATGGCGATCGCCGATATGGGTTCGGCGGCGGAGTTGCGGGTAGCCGACATGGGCGACCGGCCAGACGTGGGGGCGGCGCAGGCGCGGGCCTGGTTCGATCAGGGTGTGGCCGCCGTGTTGGATGTGCCAAACTCGGCAACGGCCCTGGCGGTGGCGGAACTCGCGCGGGCACGCAACCGGCTGGCATTGTTCAGTGGGGCCGGGTCGACGGCACTGCTGGCCGGGTGCCCGGCGCATACCATTCAATGGACTTACAATACGCGCGCCCTGGCCGTGGCGCTGGCACAGGGCGTAGTCGCAGGTGGCGTGGTCGCAGGTGGTGGGCGGCGCTGGTTCTTCTTGACGGTCGATTACGCGTTCGGCCATGCGTTGCAGGCGGATGCGACGGCAGTCGTGCTGGCTGGCGGCGGGGCAGTGCTGGGTGCCCGGGTCTTCCCGCCGGCAACGCTGGACTTCGCGGCATTGCTGCTCGACGCGCGGGCTAGCGGGGCCGACGTGATTGCGCTGGCGTGCACGGGCGCGCCGTTCGAAACGCTGGTGAAACAGGCTGCCGAGTTCGGGCTGTCCGATCGGATAGCGGCGCTGCTGTGCCTGACGACGAACGTACACGCAATCGGGTTGGACGCGGCACAGGGCCTGCTGGTGGCCGCCCCGTTCTACCACGACCGTGACGCCGCCGCCCGCGCCTTCACCGCCCGCTTCGCGCCAGCCAACCGTGGCATCGTGCCGACAATCGTTCATGCCGGCGTCTATGCCATGACCCGGCATTGGCTGCGCGCCGGCGCTGGGCTGGATGGGGCTGCCACCGCTGCCGCCATGCGGGTAACACCCACAGACGACCCGCTGTTCGGCACCAGCACCATTCGCGCGGACGGATCGGTGGCGCACCCGATGCACCTATTTCGTGTCAAACGCCCACAGGACAGCGGTGGCGAGTGGGATTTGTACGACTTCCTACGCACCATCGACGATGCGTTTGGCCCACCGCCGACCTGTGTAACGTAGCGCGCACCCAAGGCCGAAACGCCTGCGCCAACGTCCAAGCCTAGCGCGAGGCACGAGCCCCAGCTGCATGACCGATCGGCGGCACCTGGTCCGTCATACCGGCCAAAACCTCCGCCACATGGCGGACCCGGACCGTGCTGCCCTGCCGCGTCAGTCGCCCAGCCATATTCAGCAGACAACCCATGTCGCCAGCCAGCAACGTGTCTGCGCCCGTTTTGGTAATATCCGCCGTTTTGTCCGACACCATTCGGGTCGAGATTTCGGGGTACTTCACGCAGAACGTGCCGCCAAACCCGCAGCAAACCTCGGCATCCGCCATCTCCACCACCGTCAGGCCCGCGACACCCGCCAGCATCGCCCGCGGCTGGGCCTTGATCCCGAGTTCCCGTAGGCCGGCACAACTATCGTGGTACGTGGCGACACCCTGATACGTGACGGCGGGCGGGGCGATGTGCAGCACGTCGGTCAGGAACGCCACCAGCTCGTACGTGCGGTCGGCCACTTCCTGCGCGCGCACCTTCAGCGCCGGGTCGTGATCGAACAGATGCGGCAGGTGGTGGTGGATCATGCCACCGCACGACCCGGACGGTACGACCACGTAGTCGTAGCCGGAAAAGGCCGCGATCACCTGCTTGCCGATGGCCTGCGCCGTTCGCCGATCGCCACTATTGAACGCCGGCTGGCCGCAGCAGGTTTGGGCGCTGGGCACCGACACGGTACAGCCCGCATCCTGCAACAACTTGATCGCAGCGAAGCCCACTGTCGGCCGATGCAAATCAACCAGGCACGTCACGAACAGGGCGACGTTTGGCCTTGCCACTAGCCGGACCGTGTCGCCGATAGCCGCCACGCCGGGTCGGGCTGTGACAGGTTGCGTTCGAACGTCCACAGATCGGTGATCTCGGTCACGGCGTCGGTGCCAGCGACGGACTTACCCTCCCGATCGGTTGTCTCACTAATCTGGTCCGACACGAAGCGGACGGTGATTGCGGCCTGGGCGCCGGACAGGGCTGCTTCCTCGATCGCGACTGTCGGCATATCCCGGATCTCGCTTCGCTGCGTCTCGCCAGCCGTTTCCCGACTGGTAATGACGGCGTCAAACCCCGAAAACGTGGGTTCGGTCAGCAGGGGTCGCAGCGCATTGCGGTCACCGTGGCCGAAGGCACCAACGATGATGCGAAACGCGGCCTCCGCCCCCTGTAGGAAACGTGCCGGATCGAAATTACGGTCGGCCTGCTGCATTTGCGACAGCGCGCGTGCGGCGGGGCTGGACGGGTCTGGCAGCGCACGGGCGGGCACCGTCGGCTCTGGCCGGGCGTCCGCCACGGGGGCCGCGGGGCGCAGGCCGACAACATTCGACGGGGCGTCGGCTGGACGCTCGAACCCTGTGCGCCGACCTAAAATGCTCCGCAGACGCAGAACAAGAAAGGCGGCGATCATGCCGAACAGCAGAATATCGATCGGAAACCCGCCGCCGCCCATGCACCAACTTCCTACCAGCCGTTACCGTAGATAGGGCATGGCACCGCGTCTAACAACGCGCGCCCCGCTTCGTCCCGGTTGCACATGGTCGGGCCACCCCCTAATCGGACATTATGATCCTGCTGCGTCACGGCCAGAGTGAGTTCAACCTCGCCTTTACCCAGACCCGGCGTGACCCCGGAATTATAGACCCGGTGCTGACACCGCTCGGCCATCAACAGGCAGAAACGGCTGCCGGCGCGCTGGCCGGTGCTGGGATCACCCGCATTCTGGCCAGCCCCTATACGCGCGCCCTGCAAACGGCAGCCCCGGTCGCGGCGGCACTTGGCCTGCCGGTCCTGATCCACCCCGTCGTGCGGGAGCGCTATGCGTTCACCTGCGATGTTGGCCGCCCCGTTTCTTACCTGGCTGCCACCTTCCCGGCCCACGATTTCAGCGCGCTGCCGGAACGCTGGTGGCCCGATCAGCATGAGGACGCCGACGGTATCCTGGCCCGTGCCGCCCAGTTCCGGGCCGAAATGTCGGAGCGCGACGATTGGGCGCACACGCTGGTCGTCAGCCACTGGGGCTTTATTCTATCCATGACCGGAGCGAGCGTCGAAAACGGGCAGTGGCTAGTTTGCGACCCGACAACGCCTGCGTTGACCGAGGTTAGCTGGCGTCATTAAACCCCGCATGCTACCCGCCCGGCACATAGTATAACGGACCCATTGCCATGTCAGACCAGACACCCACCACCGCGCCGATTCAGCCGCTGACGGTCAATATCCAGTACGTAAAGGACCTCAGCTTCGAAGTGCCCGGCGCGCCGGAGATTTATACGACGCTGCGTGCCCAGCCGAACGTGAACATCAACTTGGATGTTCAGGCCCGTCGGTTACAGGATGGCGGGCAGGTGTTTGAGGTTGTGCTACAGATCAAGGCCGAGGCGACGGAGCCTGTGGCTACCGGTGCCGCCAATGGTGCCGCAGTCGATGGTGACGCAAAGCCCGTTTTCATTGCGGAGCTTGCCTATGCCGGCGTCTTTACACTGGCCGGGTTGCCGGATGACGCGGTGGAACCGGTTTTGCTGGTCGAATGCCCGCGGCTGCTGTTCCCATACGCCCGCAACATACTGGCCGATGTGACGCGCGACGGCGGCTTCCCGCCCGTGCTGTTGCAGCCGATCGATTTCGTGGCGCTGTGGCAGTCGCGCCGGGGCCAAGGCGCCCAGGTAGCACAGGCCTAATCGATGGCGGCGGCCCTAATGACAGAGACGGTGACCAGTATCCATCACTGGACGCCGTCATTGTTCAGCTTCACCAGCACGCGGGATCCGAGTTTCCGCTTCCTGTCCGGTCAATTCACCATGATCGGGCTGGAAGTGGAGGGCCGGCCACTGTTGCGCGCGTACTCCATGGCCAGCGCCCATTATGATGAGGAATTGGAGTTCTTCAGCATCAAGGCGCCCGGCGGGCCGCTGACGTCACGGTTACAGCATCTGCAGGTGGGCGATCCGATCCTGGTAGGGCGCAAACCGGTCGGTACGCTGGTGCAGGACAGCCTGACGCCGGGGCGGACGCTGTATCTGTTGGGCACCGGCACTGGCCTGGCCCCGTTCGCCAGCATTATCCGCGACCCGGACGTGTACGACCGGTTCGACCACATCGTGCTCGCCCACGGCTGCCGTGAAGTCGCAGAACTGGCCTATGGCGAACGGATCGTCGCCGGGCTGGCTCAGAACGAGCTTCTTGCCGACCTGGTGCGGGACCGGCTGCTATATTACCCAACGATCACGCGTGAGCCGTTCCGCAACCAGGGCCGCATTACCGCCCTGCTAGAGAGCGGTAAGATGCCGGCCGACCTCGGTTTGGGCCCCATGGACCCGGCCACCGACCGCATGATGCTATGCGGTAGCCCGGCATTCCTGGGGGACATGGTTGGACTGCTGGAACGGCGTGGCTTTGCCGAGGGCAGCCACAGTGCGCCCGGCGCCTACGTTGTGGAAAAGGCGTTCGTGGAAAAGTAGGCGCTCATCCCATCAGGGATACGTGCGCTGACACAATACGCCACCCGCCCGGCATACGGACCCAGCACTGGCTCTGCCGCCCGGAGCGGGCAACGCCGTCGCGGTGGAATTCGGTATTGGCGG
>JAYVTX010000038.1:0-3721 GCA_043788425.1 Rhodospirillales bacterium | reverse complement strand
AAACGTCACGCGACACTCGATGCGGATGCGGTCAGGGCGGCATACCGGCGTTGGGCCGGCGTATACGACATGGTGTTTGGTGGCGTGTCTGCGTATGGCCGCCGCCGGGCAGTAGAGGCGGTAAACGCGCTGCCAGGCACACAGGTGCTGGAAGTGGGTGTGGGTACGGGCCTGGCACTACCGCATTACGTGCCCAGCAAACGCATCACCGGCATCGACCTATCGGCGGAAATGTTGGCCCGCGCCCGCAGCCGCGTGACGCGGGACGGCCTGACCCAGGTGGACGCGCTGCTGGAAGTTGACGCCGAGCAGACCGGTTTTGAGGACGGGCGGTTCGATATCGCCGTCGCTATGTTCGTCGCCAGCGTTGTGCCCAACCCGCGCCGTTTGCTGGCGGAAATGCAGCGCGTGGTGCGCCCTGGCGGACACCTGCTGTTCGTGAACCACTTCGCCGCCGAGCAAGGCCCACGCTGGTGGGCGGAACGCACCATGGCACCCGCGTCGCGAAAGCTGGGCTGGCACCCTGACTTCTCCCGGGCCGATCTGCTTCCCGACGCCGAGCAAGCGCGTGCTCAATTCTCGGAAGTACCGCCGTTGGGCCTTTTCACCCTGGTCCGGCTGCCCAACTAGAAAGCGGTAATAGTCGGCAGCGGCTTGCCCTGACGTAGGGCATCCGATAGCTGTCCGGGTGTGGATTAGGATGGACGGAACGATGCAAAGTTTCAGGTCAGCGGCACTAACGATTGCGGCTAGTTTCGCTTCTGCCCCCGCCTGGGCGCAAACGGTCGGCGCGCCGCGCAATTGGGAGTGGAGCTTTCAGCCGGCCCATAGCCCGGTACAAGCAAGTATCGCCGGGCTGCATTCCTTGGTTATTTGGCTGATGACGCTGGTCACGGTCTTTGTTGCGGCGCTGCTTGGCTACTGCATCTGGCGATTCCGCGCGTCAAAAAACCCGGTTGCTAGTCGCGTGAGCCATCACACGGCGTTGGAAGTAGCCTGGACAACAATCCCGGTGTTGATTCTGATCGTGATTGCCATCCCATCGTTCCGGATCGTTTACTTTCAGGACAGGACGGAAAACGCGGACCTGACCGTCAAAGTTGTCGGTCACCAGTGGTACTGGGAATACCAATACCCGGATAATGGCGACGTTTCCTTTACGAGCTACATGATCCCGGCCGATGAGATTAAGCCGGAGGAAGGCCAGCTCCGCAATCTGAGCGTCGATAATCGCGTCGTGGTGCCAGCCAATAAGAACATACGGCTGCTGGTGACGAGCGGTGACGTGATCCACAGTTTCTTCATCCCCTCCCTCGGTGTGCAGCGCTACGCGATCCCGGGCCGCACGATTGAGACATGGGTGAAGGTAGACGGTCCGGGTGTCTATTACGGGCAATGCAATCAGATCTGTGGTACGAACCACAGTGCGATGCCAATCGCGGTTGAGGCGTTGAATGACGCCGACTTCGCCGCGTGGATCATCTCGGCGAAGAAGAAGTTCGCCCAAGGGGCCGCCCCGACCGGCGGCGATGTGCAGGTTTCGGAGGCACGGCAATGAGTGAGTTCGTACAGGATGGCAATCTAGGCCATGTCGATAGCCATGAGGATGCACACGATCACCATCCGAATTTCGTAAATCGGTGGCTGTTCAGCACCAACCATAAAGATATCGGCACGCTGTACCTGATCTTCGCGATCGTCGCCGGGATTGTGGGCCTGGCGCTATCGATACACATGCGGCTGGAGTTGCAGAACCCCGGCCTACAATATTTCAAGAGCGGTCAGGCGTGGAACGCAACCGTGACAGCGCACGGCCTCATCATGATCTTCTTCATGGTCATGCCTGCAATGATTGGTGGGTTTGGCAACTGGTTCGTGCCCTTGATGATTGGCGCGCCGGACATGGCGTTTCCCCGTCTGAATAATATTAGTTTCTGGTTACTCGTACCGGCTTTTGCGCTGATCATGCTGGGGCTGCACACCGGTGACGGTGCCGGTCCTGGGTGGACGCTGTATGCGCCGCTATCGAACAGCACTTATCAGTCTGGACCCGCGCTCGATTACACCTTGTTTGCCCTGCATCTGGCCGGTGTGTCGTCCTTGCTTGGCGCGATCAACTTCATCACAACCATCTTCAACATGCGCGCTCCGGGTATGACGCTGCACAAGATGCCGCTATTCGTCTGGTCCATTCTGGTGACGGCGTTCTTGCTACTGCTCGCTATCCCCGTTTTGGCCGGCGCGATCACGATGCTGATCACCGACCGTAACTTCGGCACTTCGTTCTTCGATCCGCAGGGTGGTGGTGACCCGGTGTTGTTCCAGCATTTGTTCTGGTTCTTCGGCCATCCTGAGGTTTACATCATGATCCTGCCCGGCTTTGGCATGGTCAGCCACGTGATCTCGACCTTCTCGAAAAAGCCGATTTTCGGCTACCTCGGCATGGCCTATGCGATGATTGCCATCGGCGTCGTTGGGTTCGTCGTGTGGGCACACCACATGTTCGTCTCGGGCATCAGCGTCGACACGCGGGCATACTTTATGGCTGCCACGATGATCATCGCGGTGCCGACTGGTATCAAGATTTTCAGCTGGATTGCCACCATGTGGGGCGGTTCGATTGAGATGAAGACGCCGATGCTGTTTGCGGTCGGGTTCATCTTCCTTTTCACGTTGGGCGGCGTGACGGGGATCGTGTTGTCCAACGCCAGCATCGATCAAATTCTTCACAATACCTATTACGTCGTGGCCCACTTCCATTACGTACTTAGCCTTGGTGCGGTGTTCTCCATCTTCTCGGGCTTCTACTACTGGATTGGCAAAATGTCCGGCCGTCCGTACCCGGAGTTCTGGGGCAAGGTGCATTTCTGGACGACGTTCATCGGTGTGAATCTTACGTTCTTTCCGATGCACTTCCTGGGCCTGGCCGGAATGCCGCGCCGGTATCCCGACTATCCGCAGGCTTTCGCGGGCTGGAACTACGTCGCTTCGATCGGTTCGTATATCGGTGCCTTGTCGGTCGTGGTGTTCCTGTATGTGCTTTATCGGACATTTACGACCAAGGAGCGCCTGCCGGCTAACTATTGGGGTGAGGGTGCGACCACCCTGGAGTGGACGGTCAGTTCGCCGCCGCCACACCACACCTTCGCGGAACTGCCGCGCGTTCGGTGATGAACGGGATCGACACTGGCGAAAAGACGGTGGGCGAGAATGGGGGGGCTGCTGCCCCCCTTACGGTTCCGGAGCCCACCATTCCTGCGGAACTGCGTGACTGGTTTGCGTTGCTGAAACCGCGGGTGATTACCCTGGTGGTATTTACCGGGCTGATTGGCCTTTTGGTGGCGCCAGGCCATATCCATCCCGTGCTGGCATTCACCGCCGTTCTTTGCATTGCAGTCGCTGCCGGTGCCGCCGGTGCGATCAACATGTGGTACGACCGGGACATCGACGCCGTTATGCGCCGGACGGCCAACCGTCCCATCCCCGGTGGACGCATTGGCGCACCGGATGTTCTGACATTTGGCGTCGTGTTGGCTGTCGCATCGGTGCTGGTCATGTATTTGGCGACCAACCTGGTTGCGGCGGTGGTTCTTGCCGTATCGATCCTGTTCTACGTCTTTGTGTACACAATATGGCTAAAACGCCGGACACCGCAGAACATCGTGATCGGCGGAGCAGCCGGTGCGTTCCCGCCCGTGATCGGCTGGGCAGCCGTGACGGG
>JAYVTX010000037.1:0-12683 GCA_043788425.1 Rhodospirillales bacterium | reverse complement strand
GCGGACGTGCGTGCCATCGGCGTTAGCGCCACGATGCTGTCCATCCTGCCAGGGTAGCTGACACCCCATTGCAGCGCCTGCATTCCCCCCATCGACGCGCCCGCGACCGATACCAGGTGCTTGATGCCAAGGTGTTCCAGCAGCCGGCGCTGGCTTTCGACCATGTCGCGGATCGTGAAATGCGGGAAGTCTGGGCCGTGCTGCCCGGCGCTATTGCTGGGCGAGGTACTAAGGCCGTTGCCGATTGCATTGGTTCGGATGATGAATAGGTGGTCCGTATCCAGCCCGCGACCCGGCCCAATCAGATAGTCGATCCGGTGGTGGTTGCCGCCGATGGCCGTGACCATCAGCACTGCATTCGACTTGGCGGCATTCAGCGTACCGGCAGTCATGTAGGAAATGCTGAAATCGTGGATTACTTCGCCACTCTCAAGCGGCAGGTCGCCAATGCGGTACGTTTCAAGTCCCGCCTCCGCCGCAGGCTGGGCCTGGGCTACTGGCGGCAGGGCTGGCAGTAGCAGGGCCAAAAGCGCAACCGGCCAAGTTAAACGCGACATGCCCGCCCCCGTGTTTTCTTGCCTTCGGTGCTACTGAGCCGATGCCAACCCGTCAATGCGGCCCGTCAATTCGACCTGGCACTCAGGCGATCGGCAGCGCCGTGATTAGCACCTGCGCGAACGCGTATGGGTACTCATCGGTGATCGTCAGAGCGACGTGCGGTGTGTAGCCGGCGGGCACCAGGGTTCGCAGCCGGGTCAGCGCGCCGCCGGTCAGAACCATGGCCGGCTGACCGGACGGCAGGTTCTCTACCCCCATGTCGGAGTGGAAGACGCCCTGGCTGAACCCGGTGCCGAGCGCCTTGGCACATGCCTCCTTGGCGGCGAACCGTTTGGCGTAGGTGCCGGCGTGCAATGCCTCGGTCCTACGGGCAGCCCGGGCGCGTTCGGTGGGGGTAAACACGCGGTCGACAAACCGGGGGCCGAACCGCTCCAGAACCCGTGCGACCCGGCGGACATCGCATAGATCGGCGCCCATGCCCAACACCATCACCCGCGCGCCCGCTCCACCTGTGTCACACCCGGTGCGGCGCGCAGCCCGGCGATCACGGTCCCCAGATGGCGAAGGTCCCGAACTTCAACGTCCAGCAGCACCTCGCAAAAATCGGTCTGCCGATTCACGATTTTCAGGTTCGACACGGCGCCATCATGCTTGGCCACGGCGTTTGTAAGATTGGCGAGCGTACTCGGCACATTAACGGCGATGGCGCTGATCCGACCGGTGTGGGTCGTCCCTGGCCGTCCCCCCTCCCAATCCACGTCGATGAACCGTTCGGGTGTCGCGGCAAAGCTTTCGAGGGTTTGGCAATCGCGGGTGTGGATCGTGACGCCCTTGCCAGTGGTCACGATGCCGACGATGCGGTCGCCGGGTAGCGGGTGGCAGCAACCGGCGTAGTGAACCGCCATACCGGTCACTAGGCCGCTGATCGGCATCCCATCGGGCGCAACCCGACCGACGCGCGGCGGAAGGCTGGGTGTCATGCGCGGCGCACGCGGGGTCGCCCGCAGCTCCGGATAGGCCGCGTGCACCACGTCGCGCGCGCCCGAGTGGCCATTGCCGACCATGACGAACAGGTCATCGAGCGACGCCGCTTTCAGCACCTTCAGGGTCGTTTCCAGAACCTTCTCGCTACCATCGACACCCTCCTGCCGGAACGCCTTGGCGACCGCGCTGCGGCCGGAGTCGATCGTGTCCTGACGCTGCTGCGCGGCTACGTGCCGGCGGATGCGGGACCGGGCTTTCCCCGTGACAACAAACCGCTCCCATGCCGGTGACGGCGTGCCGCCACGGGCGGTCATGACCTCCACCTGGTCACCGTTTTGCAGTTCGTGGCGTAACGGCATCAGCCGGCCATTTACTTTGGCACCGACGCACGTGTCGCCGACCTGGCTATGGACGGCATAGGCAAAGTCGATACTGGTAGCCCCGCGGGGCAGCTCGATCAGCTGACCCTTCGGCGTGAAACAGAAAACCTGATCCTGGTAGAGTTCAAGTTTCGTGTTTTCAAGAAAGTCGTCAGCCGCCTGACTATTGTCCAGAATTTCAAGCAGGTCTTGTACCCAGCGGAACTGTTGTAGTTCGGACGATGACGCGTCGTGCTGCTTGTACAGCCAATGTGCAGCAACACCGTTTTCCGCCACGTCGTGCATATCGGCCGTGCGGATCTGTACCTCGATCTTTTGGTTTCGCGGCTCCCGCAGGGTCACGCCGGTATGTAGGCTACGATACCCGTTCGATTTGGGAGTGCTGATGTAATCCTTGAACCGCCCGGCAATAACGGGGAACGCCGCGTGAATAGAGCCAAGTGCAACGTAGCACGCATCCCGCGATGGCATGACGACGCGAAAGGCCATGATGTCCGATAATTGCTCGAACGCGATATTGCGCCGCTGCATTTTCTCCCAAATCGAGAAGGGCGACTTCTCACGCCCCGTAATCTCGACCGGGGGAAACCCGCCATCGGCGCAAACCCGGAACAGCTCACCGCGAACATCCTCGATAACGTCGGCACCCTGGCCGCGCAGGAAGTTGAGCCGGGCCTGGATGGTATCGAACGCCTCCGGCTCCAACTGGGCGAAGGAAAGCGTTTGCAACTCGCCTTTCAACGCATCCATGCCGATGCGTTCGGCCAATGGCGCGTAAATCTCCATCGTCTCACGCGCAATACGCTGGCGTTTATCCAGGCGATCTACGTAGTGCAGTGTCCGCATATTGTGTAGGCGGTCCGCCAGCTTGACGAGCAGGACGCGAATATCCTTGCTCATCGCCAGGACGAGTTTGCGGAAGTTTTCCGCCTGTTTCGTTCGGTCCGATTGCAATTCTAGCCGGGTGAGCTTGGTCACGCCGTCAACCAACCCGGCCACTGCTGGACCGAACCGCCGCTCGATCTCCACGCCATTCAGCGCCGTATCTTCGATCACATCGTGCAGAAGGGCCGTAACGATGCTTGCGGTATCAAGCCGGTAGCCGGCCAGGATTCTGGCAACGGCGACAGGATGCGTGATGTAGGGATCGCCATTATCCCGCGTTTGATTTGCATGGGCCGCGGCGGCCATCGCGTAGGCATCGTCAATCAGGCCAAGGTCGGCGCGGCCATCATAGGCCCGAACGGTTTCCCGCAGCGCCGGTAAGCCGGCTAGCTCGGCCAATTCCGCTGATGCAGTCGCCGTGCCGCCCGTGCCATCGGGCGCGAACAGCCGGTCGGACCGCATTACGGGATGGTCAGCGGCGCCGGCCACCCAACTCCGCCTCGATCGCCGCCTCGATATCGTCGGGCGACAACTCCTCAACCGGAAGCGTGTTGGCTTCTTCTTCGGCGCTAATATCCTGCAGCCCAAAAATATTCTGGTCGGTCGGGATCAGGTCGAGCACTTCCTCGTCTGCCGGCTCTGGCTCCGGCGCGCGGGACAGGGACTTGATCAGGTCCTGCTCCAGCCGCGGCAACTCGATGGTTTCACCGGCGATTTCACGAAGCGCCACAACCGGGTTC
Source organism: Rhodospirillales bacterium (assembly GCA_043788425.1). GTDB lineage: Bacteria > Pseudomonadota > Alphaproteobacteria > Acetobacterales > Acetobacteraceae > JANPPS01. The sequence continues at coordinate 9,136 of JAYVTX010000037.1, read as the reverse complement.
TTATCGTTGTCACGATCGATCGTCAGTTCCTCACCCCGGCTTAGGTTCCGGGCGCGTTGGGCCGCCAGCAATACCAGTTCGAACCGGTTTGGAACTTGTTGTACGCAATCTTCGACCGTCACGCGCGCCATGCGTCAAACCCTTTGCCACACATCAATATTGTTCATTTAATCCACAGGCCCCTTACAAGCAAGGGAAACGCCGTCATGCCCGATGCGCGCCAGCAACACAGACGCCGTCGCGCCCAATACCGGGTGAATCCAGCCCGGTGCCACATCGGATAATGGTAGCAACACAAAACCGCGCTGCGCGATACGAGGATGCGGCAGGATTAGACCGTCGCCCGCCACCACCTGCCCATCAATGGCCAGCAGGTCCAGATCAAGCACGCGCGCTGCGTTCGGTACCCCCCGCACCCGGCCGGCGATGTTTTCGATCCGATGTAGCGCGTCCAGCACCGCGCGGGGATCACCGCCCCCGTCTAGCCGGGCGACACCATTGATATAGTCCGGCTGGTCCGACGCGGGTACCGGTGCGGTGCGGTACCAACGGGACACCTGAACGACCGGGGCGATTCCCATCAGCTGTGCTCTGGCCCAAACGCAGGTGGCGAGCGCTGGCCGGCCCGCCGCATCCGGGAGATTGGCGCCGATCGCAACCAGGATCATTGTGCACACCCCCCTTAGCTGGTTGTTATTGCCGCCGCCGCTAAACTGGGCGGTCGCCGATTTATGCGGTAGCTGACGCGGCGAATAGGGGGCGGTGTGATCGGGGTTTTTGGTAACGACGAACAGGTTGCGGTGGTACCCGCGCCCGATTGCCAGCTATGCCCCCGTCTGGCTGCGTACCGGGCTGCAAACCAGCTGGCCAACCCGGACTGGTTCAACGCGCCCGTTCCGAGTTTCGGGCCCATGGGCGTGCGCCTACTGATTGTCGGCATGGCACCCGGCGTGCGCGGCGCAAACCGGACCGGGCGGCCGTTTACGGGCGATCATGCGGGTCTACTACTGTACAAAACGCTGCTGCGCGTGGGGTTGGCGACCGGGTCTTATGACGCCCGCCAGGATGACGGCTTGGCACTGCTGGGTTGCCGGGTCACGAACGCCGTCCGCTGCGTGCCGCCGGCCAACCTGCCGCAGCCGATTGAGGTCCGGACATGCAATAGTTTCCTCACTGCCGAGCTGCGCGCCCTGCCCGACTTGCGCGCCGTGCTAGCGCTGGGCGTCTTATCACACGCGGCCGTGCTTAAGGCCTGCGGTATGGTGCCGTCGCGGGTGAAGTTCCAGCATGGCGCGATCCACGATTTGCCGGACGGCTTGTTACTTGGTGATAGCTACCATGTATCCCGGTACAACACGAATACGGGCGTATTAACCGCGGAGATGTTTGAACTTGCGGTTTTGCGACTGATGGAGCGGATCGGCCAGTAGCAGCTTTCGTAAGCTGCTATAGAGTGAACAACTCAGGCGCACGATCTTTCGAACGATCGGTTTCCGATCGGTCGAAAGATGCACTAGGCTGACGGCACCCGGACAGCCGCATCGATGGCCGCGCGTAACCGGCCGGCATCCGGCGTATCATCGCTGCTGAACGTGCCCAGGATATGGCCATCCCGGCCGATCAGGACCTTGGCAAAGTTCCACCCCGGTTCCCAGTTCCGCTCGGCCTTAACCCACTGATAAAACGGCACCGCTGCCTTTCCCACAACACGGCTGAGGCCGGCCATCGGAAACTCGACCCCATAGGTCAGATCGCAAAAGGCTTTGACTTCGGCGTTGCTGCCCTTTTCCTGCCCGAAATCTTGGCTGGGTATGCCGACAACCACCAGGCCCTGGCCGGCCATGTCCCGATGAAGGGCTTCCAATTGCTTGTATTGGGGCGTGAAGCCGCAGAAGGATGCGGTATTCACCACCAGCAGCACCTTACCCCGGTAATCGGCGAAGCGCAGCGTCCCGTCCTCGATAGACGGCATTTCAAACCCGTACACATCGCGCGGCAGCGGCGCGGCTGCCAGGGTCACGGCCGTGGCGGCCAGTAGTGTTCGCCGGGTTACATTCATGCGAGCCTCCTGCTGCTTCACTAGCTGGCGTTGCTGCGCCGCGCGACAAGGACACGCCTGTATCTGGCTTGCGGTACTGCCCGGCCCGCAGGAAGCAGGCAGGACCTCATCAACCCTTGTCCCGCATCAGCCGTGCCTTGTCCCGCGACCAGTCCCGGGCCGCGACTGCCTGCCGTTTATCGTGGTTCTTCCGCCCCTCCCCCACGCCGAGCAGCACCTTCGCCACGCCCCGGTCGTTGAAGTGGATCTGTAACGGAACGATCGTCATGCCGTCCCGCGTGCTGGCCCCGATCAGCTCGCCGATCTGTTTGTGCTTCAGCAATAATTTACGCGGCGCACGCGGCTCAAACCGCGACAGGACGCCGCCCTGATATTCGGGGATGTAGCAGTTGAACAGGAATAGCTCGCCCTCCCGCTCACCAGCCCACGCCTCCGTCAACGTGGCGCGCCCGTGGCGGAGGGATTTCACCTCCGGCCCTTTCAGCACCAGGCCCGCCTCCATGGTCTGCTTGATCGTGTAGTCAAAACGCGCCTTACGGTTCTGGGCGGCGATGCCGTGGCTGATCAGGCCCGACTTCTTCTTGGCTTTTGTGTCCGCCATCAGCCCAGCAACCCGGCCCCGGCCATCGCGGCCCGTACCTGGGCCTGCACGGGCTCGCTTAACGGGGCAATCGGCAGGCGCGCAAACGGCGTGGCCCGGCCCAGAAGGCTTGCGGCGTATTTAACCGGCGCCGGGCTCGCCTCGGCAAACAGCGCGTCATGCAGCGGCAGCAGCCGGTCCTGGATCGCCATCGCGTCGGCCAGACGCCCCTCGCGCCAGGCCCGGTGCATCTGGCTGCACAGCGCGGGCGCGACGTTGGCTGTGACACTAATGCAGCCAACACCCCCGGCGGCCAGGAACGCCAACGCCGTATGGTCTTCGCCCGAGAACTGCACAAACCCTGCCCCGCATGCAGCCCGGGTTTGTAACGGCCGTACCAGGCTCGCGGTACTGTCTTTCACACCCACAATGGTCGGATGCTGCGCTAGGCGCGCCATGGTCGCGACACTCATATCCACCACACTGCGGGGCGGGATGTTGTAGATAAACACGGGCAGATCCACGGCCGCTGCGATGGTGGCGTAGTGCAGGTACAGCCCCTCCTGCGTCGGCTTATTGTAGTAGGGCGTCACAACCAACGCCGCGTCGGCACCCGCATCCTTCGCGTGCTGCGTCAGGGCCACGGCCTCGGCAGTTGCGTTACTGCCGGCGCCCGCGATCACCTTCATGCGCCCGGCGCTGACGCGGACTGCGATCTCCACCACACGCCGGTGCTCATCATGGCTTAGTGTCGGACTTTCGCCAGTCGTGCCAACCGGGACGACGCCGTCCGTACCCTGCTGCGCCTGCCAATCGACCAACTTTTCAATTGCCGCCTCATCCACGGTGCCGTCCGGACGCATGGGGGTGATCAGGGCAACGTAGGAACCAGCGAACATGACAATTTTCCGATCGGGGACGGCGAACGTAGGGTCCGTAGGCGTTGCTCGCAAGCTGGCGTGCCACCCGGCGCGCGGCTAGGGTTGCCCAATGCGGCGCGTCTTGCTCCTCCTTCTCCTTGCCTGGCCTGCCTGGGCGCAGGACGGGCCCGGTCTGCTCGCCGCCATTCAGGCCCAACGGTGGGCGGAGGCGGATGCGATCGCCGCCAGCCTCACGGACCCAATGGCTGTCAAGCTGGCCCGTTACTACCGCCTGCTGACGCCGGGTGCAGCAACCGCCACGGAGCTAGTTGCCTTCCTGACCGCCAATCCAGACTGGCCCGCGCTGGGCGTCCTGTCGCGCCGGTTGGGTGAGGCCCTGGCGCTTGAGCCCGATGACCGCACCGCCGCCACGATCTGTGCCCAACGCCCGCCTGAGACGTCCGCCGCCCTGCTGCGGTGTGCCACCGCCGCCCGGGGACCGACCGACCCGGCGCTGGCCGCGCGGGAGGCTTGGGTTCGCGGTATCGACGGACCGGCGGAACCAGCATTCCTGAGGCAATGGGGCCGGGTGCTGATGGGCGCCGATCAGTGGCGACGGTTCGACCGCCTGGCCTGGACCGACCCCGGCACCCCCGGCAGCCCCGCCGCGCGACAGGCCATGCGCCTGGACCCTGCCGACCGTGCCGCCGCGGAGGCCAGGCTCGCGCTGCGCCGTGACGACCCAACCGCCCCCGCTTTGGCCCGCATCGTCCGCCCCGATCCTGCGACCCAATTCGAACTCGCCCGCTGGTATCGCCGCGCTGGGCTGGACCGGGATGCGGCGCAGGTTTGGGTGACCCAGGCGCCCGTGCTGCTGCAAACCGCGCCGGAACGCCGGCCGACCCTGTGGGACGAACGCAACCGGCTAGCCCGGCGGCTGATCGGGCTGGGTGAGGGGCCGCTGGCGCTGCAGGTTCTTGACGACCCTGGTTTGACCGGTGAGCCGGCGCTGGATCAGGCATTTCTGACCGGCTGGCTGAACTTGCGCCTGGGCCGGGCGCAGGCGGCGTTGGCGCGGTTCGACTCGCTGCTACAGTTGTCGACATCTGCGCTTACGCAAAGCCGGGCGCAGTATTGGCGTGGCCGGGCGCTAGTTGCGTTGCAGCAAGATGGTGCCCCGGCCTATCGCGCCGCAGCCCAGTGGCCGGTCACGTATTACGGTCAGATCGCGTCGCAGGCATTGGGCCAGCAAGTTAGCCTGACGCAGATGTCCGACCCGTCCTGGACTGTAGCCGACGCCCAGGCGTTCATCGTCCACGACTTGGCCCATGCAAGCGTACTGCTGACGGCCTGGGGCCAGCCGCGCCGGGGCCGCGGGTTCCTGCTGCGTTTAGACGAGATTACGCCCGCACCTGCCCGCCGGGCCATGCTGGCGACGATGGCCAATGGCCTGGGCCTGCCGGACCTGGCGGTAGCCCTCGCCCGCCGGGCCGGACGCGACGGGGCGATGCTGCCGCAAGCCGGGTGGCCGGTGCCGTACACGCCCCCATCCGGGGTCGATCCCGCGATCGTGCTTGCGCTTATGCGGCAGGAGAGCAGTTTCGACGAGCAGATCGTAAGCCCGGCCGGCGCACGCGGCCTGATGCAATTAATGCCCGCCACGGCCAGTGCCGTCGCGCGGCGGTTGCAGGAGCCGCCCGACCTGGCCGCGTTGACGACCAGCCCCACCACCAACATGCGGTTGGGTACGGCCTATCTGCGCAGCCTGATCGACCAATTCGGCGCGCTACCGCTAGCGCTGGCGGCCTATAATGCCGGGCCGCGCCGGGTACAGGACTGGATCAGCGCCAATGGCGACCCCCGGCCAGGCGGCGGCGACACCGTCGACATGATCGATTGGATCGAGCTGATCCCATTTAACGAAACGCGCAATTACGTGCAGCGCGTGATGGAGAACGTAACCGTTTACCGTGCCCGCCTGCCGGCCCAAACGGCGGTTAACCCATGACCGTCAGCCGTTTGATCGCAAGCGTCGGCGGCGTCGGTACGCTGCCCGGTGCACCCGGCACCTGGGGGTCGCTGGTCGCGCTGTTGTGGGGGGTCGTGCTGATGACGGGCCCGCCCTGGGCGTTGGCGGTGGCCACGCTCACGGCCTGCGCCGCCGGCTTTGGCACAATCCCACGCTGCGTGCCGGACCGTGACGCAGACCCGCCCTGGGTCGTGATAGATGAGGTTGCGGGCCAGTGGATTGCCATGCTGGGGCTGGGCGCGGTGACGTTGACAGGTGCGATATTGGCCTTTGCTGGCTTCAGATTGCTGGACATTATCAAGCCTGGGCCGATCGGCTGGGCGGACCGACAGGGGGGCGCGTTCGGGATCATGGCTGACGACATGCTGGCGGGCGGGGTGGTTGCGTTGGCGCTGTTTGCCGCGCGCTGGGCGGGTGTGCCGCTATGATTGCTGCATCCGTGCTCGATCATTGCCGGACGCGCGGATGGCGAATTGCCACGGCGGAAAGCTGTACGGGCGGCCTGATCGCTGCGGCCCTGACGGCCATACCCGGCAGTTCCGACGTGTTCGACCGCGGCTTCATCACGTACTCAAACGGGGCAAAGTCAGAAATGCTGGGCGTCGACGCCCGGCTGATCGAAAGCCATGGAGCCGTCAGCGCGCCGGTCGCTGCCGCCATGGCCGTGGGCGCACTAGCCCGGTCCGGTGCCGATGTGGCGGTTTCGGTCACGGGTGTTGCCGGTCCGGGTGGCGGGACGACGGACAAGCCGGTCGGAACGGTGTGGTTCGGCCTGGCGATACGGAACTCCGCCGCTGTCACCCTGCATCGCCTGCTGCCCGGCGACCGGGACGAAATACGGGCTGCCTCGGTCGCGCAGGCGCTGCAGCTACTGGCGGGCTCCTGACCGCTCGGCCTTACGCTCTGCCCGTTTCGCGCGGTTGTAGCTGCGGATCTCGTCGATTGTGACATAGCCTTTCCGCCCGATGTCGATCGCATCGAAGTTACGGGCGACAGCCGGCATCGGGGCGGCCTGGGCCTGGGTCAGGCGGCCGTCATGGGCTGTGTTCGCGGCCTCAAACCGCTCCTGCAGTGTGCGGCCGCCGCGGGCCCGGCCTGGGGTGCGAACAGTTCCCGTGCCGGGGCCAGGCCCTTGCACAACCGCGGGGTTCCCGGTTGCGCCGCCAAGGGGAGAGACCTGCGCCACTGCGGGAGAGATCAGCGCCGTAAGGCATACGGCAACCAGCAAAAAACGCATCGGACCCACCCCGTTCATAGCAGCGCCGCCCGGATAGCCGCACCTGCTTCATCGATCATAGCCGTATCTATATCCAAATGGGTACAGGCGCGGACACGGTGTGGCCCCATGACGGAAACCAGCACGCCAGCCTCCCGCACCCGCGCCGCCAGTGCATCGGCCGACATCCCTGCCCCGGCGCAGTCGAAATAGACAAGGTTGGTCTCCGGCGATTCCACCGTCAGACCCGGCACTTGGGCCAGCAGCCGCGCGAGATGCCGGGCGTTCGCGTGATCAACTGCCAGCCGATCGACGTGGTGGTCTAGCGCGTACAGGCAGCCGGCCGCGCACATACCGCCCTGGCGCAACGCCCCACCCAGCCGCTGCTTCCAGCGCCAGGCCGCGTCGATCGTGTCCATGTCGCCGGCCAGAACCGCTCCCAATGGCGCGCCCAGGCCCTTGGTGAAATCCAGCCACACCGTGTCGTACCCGGCCGCCATGTCGGCGGCGGCGATACCGGCCTGCACGCTGGCATTTAGCAACCGCGCGCCATCCATGTGTGTGACCATTCCATGCGCGTGCGCCACTTCAGCCACCTGGTGCAGCGCGCCGATATCCCACACCGTACCGCCGCCGAGGTTTGCCGTCTGTTCCACGAGCACCATCCGCTGCGGCGGATCGTAGCGGTTTGGCGTCACGATCGCGGCGGTCAGCGCTTCGGGAGTGAACTGCCCGCGCGCACCGGCCAGCGGGCTCACGGTCACGCCCGCCAACGCCCAGGGCGCCCCACCTTCTGCCGTTACGATGTGGGATGTGGCGTGGGCCAGGATCGCGTCGCCCGACCGGCATTGGGTCAGGATGGCGATTTCGTTGCACATCGTCCCGGTTGGTAGGAACATGGCGGCCGGCTTTCCAAGCAAGGCGGCCACGCGCTCGCACAGGGCATTGATGGTGGGGTCGGTGCCGGATTGCTCATCCCCGACCTCGGCACTCAGCATTGCGGAGCGCATGGCCATGGTGGGCTTCGTCTGTGTATCGCTGAACAGGTTGATGCGAACCGGGGCGCCCGTATCGGGCGGCGGACGCATCATGTCGTGCGCGCGCCGGGCAGTACGGGCGGATGAACCACCATAGTCGCGGTCGGACGGCCATAGACGTCGCGGGCGCGTTTCAGGAACGCATTCACCATGCGGCGCACAGCCTCGTTGAACACCACGCCGATCGCCGACTGCAACAGGCGGCTGCGGAACTCGAAATCAACAAAAAACTGAACCTCACAGCCATTTGCATTCGGCACGAACGTCCATTGGTTGTTCAAATACCGGAACGGGCCATCCTCGTACTTCACGCTACATTTCAGCGGCCGGTCGAGCTGCACGCGGCTAGTAAAACTTTCCCGAAACGGTCCGAACCCGATCGTAAGGTCCGCCACCAGCTCCGTGGCCGTGTGGGAGCGCACGCGGGCACCGACGCACCACGGCAGGAACGCCGGGTACTTTCCAACGTCGGCCACGAGGTCAAACATTTGTTCGGCCGTGTACGGCAGCGTCTTACGTTCGGCGTGGGTCGGCATGTGTTAGGCCGGAATCCGCGCCAGCATCGTCGCCCGCGCCATCTGCAACGCCGCAAAATCGGAATCCGCGTGGTACGAGCTGCGGGTAAGCGGGGTGGCACTTACCATCAAAAATCCCTTTGAACGCGCGACGCCCGCGTATTCCGCAAACTCATCCGGATGGACGAATCGAGCTACGGCGGCGTGTTTGACCGTGGGCTGCAGATATTGACCGAGTGTCAGGAAATCGACGTCGGCAATGCGCAAATCGTCCATAACCTGCCCAATCTCCGCCCGGTCCTCACCTAGCCCGACCATTAGGCCTGACTTGGTGAAAATCGTAGGATCGACTGCTTTCACCCGGTCCAGCAACCGCAATGACTGGTAGTAGCGGGCGCCGGGTCGAATGGTCGGATACAGCCGTGGAACCGTCTCAAGATTGTGATTGAACACGTCTGGCCGCGCGGTGGCCACAGTTTCGATCCCGCCGGGCTTGCGCAGGAAGTCAGGGGTTAGCACCTCGATCGTTGTGCCCGGCGCAGCCTCACGGATGGCCCGGATCACGGCGGCAAAGTGTGCGGCTCCGCCATCGGCCAGGTCGTCCCGATCGACGGACGTGATCACGACATGGCGCAGGCCCAGCCGAGCGACGGCGTCGGCCACGCGCATGGGTTCGGTGCCGTCCAGCGCGGCAGGCATGCCGGTCCGCACATTGCAAAAACTACAGGCACGCGTGCAGGTGTCGCCCATGATCATCATAGTCGCGTGGCGTTGCGACCAGCATTCACCGATGTTCGGGCAGGCCGCTTCCTCGCACACCGTAACTAGGCCGTGATCCCG
>JAYVTX010000036.1:0-16973 GCA_043788425.1 Rhodospirillales bacterium | reverse complement strand
CGCAGATGGCACACGTACCGGTCGTCTGCTCCAACGTAGCTGGTCTGCCGGAGGTTACAGGGCCCGGCGGTTGGGTTGTACCCCCCGGGGACGCCGGCGCATTGTTCGAGTTGCTGCGGACGACTTTTCAGAACCGGGGCCAGTTGGCAGCGTGCGGCGCTCGCGCGGCGCAGCATCAAAGGCTGCGGCAGGGCGAAAGACTGGACGCCGCAGGCCTCTGCCAAGTGACCGATGCCGCCGCCCGGGCCCGCCGTGGGACGAAACGCGTAAGCTTTGGACCGGGGGCAAAGCCGGCGGTGCAGCCGTGAACACGTCCACCCTGGGCAAGGCGGGTTTGACGCAGCCGGTCATACCCGGGCCCTGCTGGTCTGCGCCGGTGGCCATGACGCTGATCAAGGGCCTGGAACTCGGTCTGTTGCTGTTGCTGAACGCGGGTCTGATGGGGATTGCCCGTGCGGTGTGGCCGGGGCCGTGGACGCTGGGCGCCACGGCCACGGCGACGACCATGGTTGTCATCCTCTGTTCAACCCTGGCGTTCGAGGCATTACGGCTATCGGGAGCGTATCGTTGGCGGCGGCTGACGACGGGGCATGGGCAATGGCGGCGAACCGGCTTTGCCGCCGGACTTTCTGCGTTCGTGGCGACGGTTGGTCTATTTGCGCTGGCCGCCCCCGTTGCGTCCGCGCTTGCGCTGGGTGGGATGACGCTGGTCGCCACGAGCATGACCCTGTCGGTGTTCCGTGCGACGGCCACGTGGATGCTGCGGGATTGGCTGTCACAGGGGCGGTTTGCCGCCAAAATCGGCGTTATCGGTTCCGGGCCGGCCGCGGCAGCATTGGCCGTGCGGCTGGCCACGATCCCTGGTGCGCTGACGCAGTTGGCCGGAGTGTACCAAATCGACGCAGCGGGTCAGGCGGGGTTGCGCGGCAACCTCGATACGCTGCAGCTAGATTGCAAGCTGCGCCGGCTCGACATCGTGGTGTTTGCCGATAGCTGGATCAACGCCGGGCCGCTGGTGCAGCGCCTGGCTTCCCATGCGCAGGATTTTTATACGCTGCCGGATCCAGTGCATGGCCCTGGTGACGGGATCGGTTCGCGACTGGCTGGCGAGCCGCTGGTGCTACTATGGGAACGGCCCCTGAAAGACTGGCAGGGGATACGAAAGCTTGCGTTCGATCGTGTTGCGGCCGCGACGATCCTGATGGTCGTGGCACCGCTGCTGGTGCTTGTCGCAGTGCTCATCCGGCTTGAGTCAACCGGTCCGGTCCTGTTTCGGCAATATCGGGTTGGCTATAACAACCAGCTGTTTACGATCCGAAAGTTTCGCAGCATGCGCCAGGATGCGGCGGACCGGATGGCCACGCAGCAGACGACGCAGGATGACCCACGGGTTACGCGCGTGGGCACCATTATACGCAAACTAAGTATCGATGAGTTGCCGCAACTGATCAACGTGCTGCGTGGCGACATGTCGCTGGTTGGTCCGCGCCCGCACGCGCCGGGCACAAGCGCTGATGGAATGCTGGTACAGTCGGTGGTTCCGCATTACGGCCGGCGGCATCTTGTCCGGCCAGGGATCACGGGATTGGCACAAGTGCGTGGTTTCCGGGGCGGAATGCACACCGCACAGCAGGTTACGGATCGTCTTCAGGCGGACTTGGAGTACATCCGCCGCCAATCCTTGCGTCTCGACCTTAAAATAATGGCTATGACTATCGTTCGAGAGGTGTGGAGCAAGCGCGCGTTCTAAAGCAGCTTCCACCTCATCTTGAAAGGCGCGCTATCCGAAGACGCTGTGGCCCGGGCTGGCCGTGTCCGGGCCGTTGCCGCCTATTTCTTCATCCCAATGCCCGCGAACTTCTTGTTGAACTTCGCAACTTGACCACCGGTATCCATCATTCGCTGGACGCCGGTCCAGGCGGGATGCGACTTGGGATCAATGTCGAGCCGCATCGTCTCACCGGGGTTTCCGGCGCAAGTCTTGGTCTTGAACGTGGACCCATCGGTCATGATGATCGTCACGTCGTGATAGGGCGGGTGAATACCGGGTTTCATAAGTAGTCTCCATAGGGCTGCCGATACCGACCGGCACGCCCGAACGCCTTCTAACCCGCCCGGCCTTGCGTCGACAAGCGCCTACCGACGTCGGCGTCCCATGCCCGGGGCTGGGCGATTAAACGTGCGGTCGGCATTCGCCTGTTGTTCTGGGGTCATGGCGGCATACAGCGCATCGAAAGGGGCGATCAGCCGGCCAAGGTCTTCGGCGTGGGCACGCGCCACTTCGGAGTAGCCGCGCATCTCGTCAGGTGCTTTCTGGGTACCGGCCACGCTCTCGCGCCCTGCGCTGAGTTGGGCCATGTGAACCGCGTTCTGCCGCATTGCAGCCGCGAACGGTGCCCATTGCGGCTCCTGCGCCGGGGTGATCATCAGCTTTGCTTTGAGGTCGACGATCCGCTTCTCAACATTCGGACCGGGCTGCTCGCCCGGCAGTGCTGGTGCCGCGGCCCCTACGCTAGCCGGGGCGGCCCTCGTCTGCTGGGCCCATGCGGGAGCGGCCACCACCAAAGCAGTGATCACGGCGGCGTTCATCAACGCGGCTCTGCGGATTGTACGGCTGAACATCGGTGCCTCCTACCGGAACGGAACAAAAAGGTTGACGCCAGGCGGTGCATAAACGGGTGGGGGCGCGTAGATCCGGGGCGGCGCCGGATAATAAGCTGGCGGTTGGCGATAGCCGTAGCGTTCCCGTTCATACTCCCCAAGGCGATGCTGCTCGTACTCGCGCCGCTGATCGTACTCGTGACGGTCGTCCTGGCGATCCCAACCCCGATGACGCCCGTTATCCCGGCGATCGTCCTCACGCTCGTAGCCGCCCCGACGCTCGCCGTCGCCACCCTTTGCATGGGCGACGCGCACGACGGCAGGGCATAGCATCAGAAGAGCCAAGGCTAGGGTTAACCGCATGTTTCACTCCATTCCTTTTTGTAGCCAACGCCAGACCGCCTGCCCCGTTCCCATCCGGGGTAGGGGCGGGTAGAGCGTTCGGGTGGAAACCATCCTGTCGCTTCAATCATGGGTCGCATATGGCCATGTCGGAAATGCGGCGGCGCTATTTCCGCTACAACGCTCGGGTGCTGAAGTCATTGCCGTCAACACGGTGCAGTTCAGCAATCATACTGGCTATGGCATGTGGACGGGCGCGGCCCTGGATGGCGCGGCAGTGCAGGTCCTCGTCGACGGAATCGCCGCACAGGGCGTTTTGGCGAGCGTGGACGCGGTGCTGTCCGGCTACCTCGGCGACCCGGCCGTACTCCACGCCGTGCTGGACGCCGTTGACCGTGTTCGTGCAGCCAACCCCCGGGCGCTGTATTGTTGCGATCCTGTGATCGGCGATATCGGGCCTGGCGTTTACGTCCGCCCGGGGGTGCTGGACGCGCTGCGGGATCGGGCGATCCCGGCTGCCGATGTGCTGACGCCTAATCACTTCGAACTGGCTACCCTGACTGGACTGGTTGTGACGACACTGGCGGAAACGGTTCGGGCCGCGCAGGTGTTGCGCCAACGGATGCGGCCGGGTGCCACGGTTTTGGTCACCAGCATGGTCGTCGACGATACGCTAGCCGATGCGGTTGATATGCTTGCGGTTTCGGACGCGGGGTCGTGGCGGCTGCGAACCCCACGTCTTGCGATAGCCGTCAATGGCGCCGGTGATGTGACTGCGGCCCTGTTTCTTCTACATACGCTGCGCACCCGAGATTTGGCCCGCGCCCTGTCCGCAGCCGGCAGCGCGGTTTACGGCCTGCTGCGCAAAACCCTGCATGCCGGCCAGCGTGAGCTTGCGATCGTCGCCGCGCAGGACGAATTTTTAACCCCGAGTGCATGGTTTCATGCGGAGCCGTGTTGACGCGCGCCCGGTTCTGCCCTGTTCCTGCCCGAATGCGGGCCTAGCTATGGTCAGGCTCGTAAGACGGATGGGTGAATGCGGTTTGTTTCGATCTACCGTCAGGCGTTAGCGGCACTCGGTCACGATAAGCGGCTGGCTGTATTGCTCGGATTTGCTAATATTGTGGTCGCTGGGCTGACGTTCATGGATCCGGTGCTGTTTGGCCGGGTCATCAGTCTGCTGACCCGGTCGGATGGCATGCCCGCAGACTATCTGTGGCGTGAGGCAACACAGTTGCTCGGCCTATGGTTCGCCGTGGGTGCGGCGACGATTCTGGCCAATATCGCGACCGCGTTGCAGAGCGAACGGATGGCGCACCGTAACCGGTTGGCTATGATGAACCGCTATTTCAACCACGTGCTGTCGTTGCCGCTCAGCTTCCACGGCGACGTCCACTCCGGGCGTTTGATGAAGGTCATGTTGGGCGGCTCGGACTCACTGTTCGGGCTGTGGCTTACGTTCTTCAAGGATCAGCTTTCGACGTTTGTGGCCGTGATCGTACTGTTGCCGCTCACGTTTCTCCTAAACTGGCGGCTGGCGCTGACGCTGGTGGTGCTGGTCGTTCTATTTTTCGTGCTGACCCTGTTGGTCGTGCAAAAGACGGAGGCGGGACAGCGGCAGGTCGAGCATTATCACAGCCACCTGGCCGGCACCGCGCAAGACGCGCTGGCGAACGTCATGGTTGTGCAGTCGTTCACACGGTTGCAGGCCGAAAGCCGGCTATTCGGGCAAATCATCGATGACGTGATTCGCTATCAGTTCCCGGTGCTAAATTGGTGGGCGGTTGTGAACGTCCTGACCCGTGCCGCCAGCACGCTGGCGGTCATCGCCATCGTCGTAATCGGCACTATTCTCCACCTGGACGGGAACGCGACAGTCGGCGAAATCGTGTCGTTCATGGGCTTTGCGACGCTGCTGATCGGACGGCTTGAGTCAGCGGTACAATTCGCTTCCCGCTTGTTCTTTCAGCTGCCGGTTCTGGAGGACTTTTTTGGCGTACTGGCTGCCAAGTCATCGGTGCCAGAGGGTCCGGAAGCGGTCCCGCTGGTGGCACCGCAGGGTGAGGTGGCGTTTGAGGATGTGAGCTTTGCCTATCCGGGTGGGCCCCCGATCCTCAGCCAGGTCAGCTTTGTGGCCAAGCCGGGTATGTCGGTGGCGTTGGTCGGGCAAACAGGTGCCGGCAAGAGCACGGCGATGAACCTGCTGCAGCGGCTGTGGGACCCGGTGTCTGGCGCAGTCATGATCGACGGCCAGGATTTGCGAACGGTAACGCTCGAGAGCTTGCGCGCACATATCGGCGTGGTCTTTCAGGAAAGCCTGCTGTTCAACCGCTCGATCCGAGAGAATCTGCGGATTGGCCGGGCAGGGGCAAGCGATGAGGAACTGGAGCGCGCGTGCCGGCTGGCGGACGCGCACGAGTTCATCATCCGGCAGCCAAACGGCTACGACACTGTGGTCGGGGAGCGGGGTGCCACCCTGTCGGGCGGACAGCGCCAGCGGCTGGCGATCGCGCGCGCCCTGCTAAAAGATCCGCCGATTTTGATCTTGGATGAGGCAACGAGTGCGCTTGACGCTGCGACCGAGGCACGCGTGAGCCGGGCGATGCAGACCCTGATGAAGGGCCGCACGACGTTCATCATCGCCCATCGGCTGAGTACCGTCCGCGATGCCGACGTGATCATGGTATTTGAGAATGGAGAGGTTGTGGAGCGCGGCAGCTTCGACGAACTACTCGCCCAGCGGGGACGGTTTGCGGAGTTGGTAAGCACGCAGCTTTCGCCATCACTGGCCGCCGCCGCGGAATAGCGTCGGGGCGCTGCTGCCCGGGCGGCCCCTTTCGCATGTGCGAAGCGACTTGTTGCAATCGCGGGACGGGCTGGCGCAGGCTGCGGGTACGCCGGCTATTGCGTTGGCGAACCGGGGGGCCGTCCGATGACCATAAGCGCAATCTTGCGACAGAAAACACGCGTGGGCGGTGCCGACGTGGCCCGCGCAGCACCAACTGCCACCATCGCGGAGGTCTCGCGCCAGCTGCATAGCCGTCGCATCGGCGCAGTCTTGGTTATGGACAGCACAGACCAGTTGCTAGGCATTGTGAGCGAGCGCGATATCGTCGCAAGCTTAGCCGAACTGGGCGCACGGACGCTCGAGATGACAGCCGCGCAACTGATGACCCGCGACCTGCACATCGCCCATGCCGCAACGACGGTGGCGGAGGCGATGGAAATGATGACCACGGGCCGCTTCCGCCATCTGCCCGTCATGGACGGCGACCGGCTGGTCGGCATCGTGAGTATTGGAGACATCGTGAAGGCGCGGATCAGTCAGCAGGCGCAGGAAGTCGATAGCTTAAAAGCATACGTCGCCGGGGGTTAGCGTCTTAGGGGTAGCGACGCGTTACCTGGGCTTGTACGGATCTATAAGTTTTTGGAGTCTGGCCCATGCAGATGCCCAGTCGTCTGCCCGGCAAACCCGGCTGGATTGATGAGTTCCAGGCCTTTATCCTGCGCGGCAACGTGGTGGACCTGGCAGTCGGTATCATTATCGGGGCAGCGTTCACGGGCATTGTGACCAGCCTGGTGAAGGACCTATTCACGCCACTTCTCGGCCTGGCGCTGGGCGGCATCGACTTTAGCAACCTGTTTATTACCCTGAAGGGCGAGCACCTGCCGACGCTGGAGGCAGCACAGAAAGCAGGCGCGGTTACGATGAACATCGGGCTGTTCCTGAACGCCGTAATTTCCTTCCTGATTGTGAGTTTTGCGATCTTTTGGGTGGTGAAGGCGCTGAGCCGGTTCAAGTCGAAAGAGGCCGAGGTACCCGCCGCCTTGACGCAAACGGAGTCGACACTGATCGAAATCCGGGAGCTGCTGAAGGCTGCGCCTCGGGTTTGATGCAGCCTGGGTGCTCGCTCTAGACACTGGTACCGGCAGCGCCACGGCACCCTAATCTTCGAAGACGACCCAACCGTATAGTTCGGCCACTGGAATTGTGAGCGCGATCCCAGACAGCGGTAGCATTTCATGTAGTCCGGTGATGCGCTCTTCGTGCCAACCGTCGGCTTTGCGCGGCAGTAGCCTGACTGTCGGAAAGGCCTATTTAACCATCACATCGTTCTGGATCGACGTCATAGCGGTGTACTCCATGGCCTTCACCGTCTCATCGATCAAGCGTGGGCTTGGGGAGAGGACCGCGAACACAATGAGCGGTTCAGGGACAAAGTCTTCGCTGCTTCGGACAGGCGCGCACGACACGATCGCATCGGGATAGCGTACCTTACGGCCAAGGATCAGCTTAAGGTCGCCTCGATACACCCGGCATGGCTCGACGAGCCGCTTGTCAAACGCCCGGAAGACGTTGCTGGGAATTACGGAATGCGCAACCGTGCCGCCGTTTCTGGCAATCGGCTGAATGCCTTCGAACGCATCCTTCAGCTCCCGTTGGCGTTCCCAATCGAGGAACCCGGCCAGACTCAGGGACCGACGAAGCGCCATGGTCATGGCGGGGTCCTACTATACTGAAACTACGGCCCGCATCCTTCATCACGCAGCAAATCCAGCACCGCCTGCTCTGGCACGTCGGCGCTGGTAAACGCCTCCCCAACACCGCGAACCAGTACAAAATGCAGCGCGCCATCCCGCATTTTCTTGTCCCGCCGCATCTGCGCCACCAGCCCCGCCGCGGAAAAGCGCCGGTTCAATACGCGCAGGTCCGATGGCAGGCCCATGGTATTCAAATGCGCCTCCACCCGGGTTGCGTCATAGGCCGGGCAATGCCCCAACCGGACCGAAAGACGGAACGCCAGACCGATGCCGATCGCTACCGCCTCCCCATGCAAAAGCGAGCCGGCGTAGCCAACTTCCGCCTCCAACGCATGGGCGAACGTGTGGCCCAGGTTCAGCAATGCGCGTCCATTGGCCGGCCGCTCCTCCCGCTCATCATCGCCGACCACGCCTGCCTTGAACGCGCAGGCACGCATCACCGCTTCGGCCTGCAACACGCGGTCGCCGGCGGCGACGGCCGGACCATGCTGCTCAAGCCAGGCGAAGAACGCCGCATCGCCAATCAACCCGGCTTTTGCCACCTCCGCATAGCCGGCCCGAAGCTCCCGTTCCGGCAGGGTACCCAGCGCCCCCGTGTCAGCCAGGACCATGCGCGGTTGGTGGAACGCGCCGATCAGGTTTTTGCCATGGGCCGTGTTGATGCCGGTCTTGCCGCCAACACTGCTATCGACCTGGGACAGCAACGTCGTTGGCACCTGCACGAATGGTAGGCCACGTAGCGTGGTTGCCGCCGCGAACCCGGCCAGATCGCCGACTACGCCGCCGCCCAGCGCCAGGACGGTCGTCTGCCGCTCCACCCCCCAATCCAGCAGCCCGTCGACCACATTCTGGTAGCCGGCCAAGCTCTTGCTGGCCTCGCCAGGTGGCACCACGATGGTATGGGTGTGAATGCCGGTCTTAGCCAGGCCGGCCAGCAGGGCAGGCAAATGCAGTCCGGCCACGGTCTGGTCGGTCACGACGGCTACCCGCTTTTGCGGCAACACGGGGGCCAATAATGCGCCGGCCCGGTCAATCAGGTTCTCCCCAACCAGGACCTCGTATTTCGTCTGAGATAGCGCAACCTGCAGCCGGCGGGGACGGCGGAATGCCTCCAGTGCCTCCATAACGTGGGCGGTGGTGCGGTCGGGGTGCTCGTCACCCGCATCCACCACAATTTCGGCCTCGGCATAGATGGGGTGCCGCCGGGCCATCAGCTCGGTCAGAATTTGCGCGGGATCGGCCCCCGTTAGCAGGGGGCGGTTGGTGCGCCCCGAGACGCGCCGCACGAGAGTCGGCAGCGGCACGCGCAGCCAGACGCTGATCGCGTCGTCGCGGATCGTGGCCCGCGTTTCGGCGTCCATCACCGCGCCGCCGCCCGTCGCCAGAACGAGTGGATCGCCCGAAAGCAACCGGCGAATGACCCGGCGCTCCCCGGCGCGGAAATCCTGCTCGCCATACCGGTCAAACAGCTCCGGGATCGTGCAGCCGGCGGCTAATTCGATCTCCGCATCGGCATCCCGGAACAACAGGCCGAGCCGGGCGGCCAGGCGGCGTCCGATGCTGGTTTTGCCCGCGCCCATCAGGCCGATCAGCACGATGCTGCGCCCCGCGGCGGCGTCGGGCATGCGGGTCGATAGGCTAGCGGCTTCGATATGGCCCGGCAGGTCGGGCATGTTGCGTGTCATGGCGTGCGACGCTAGCACACGACACGGTGCGCCGGCCACGGATGGCGGGCACCGATGGAATGGGATGCGTATGGGCCGGCTGGTCGTGGTGATCTTGGGCGTGCTGCTTCTGGTGATGGCCATCGGCTTGGGCATCCTTGGTGCCTTTCCGCCGGCTGCAAAACCCGAGCAGGTGCAGCGTATCCTGCCGAATGAACGGTTCAACGGCCGGTAGCCGTTGCACCCCCAAATCGAGCGTTTTCTGGAGATGATGACGGCCGAGCGTGGGGCGGCACGCAACACCTGCCTTGCCTACGCCGCCGACCTCGAGGGTTTCGTGGCCTTTGCCGCCCAACGCGGCAGGGGGCCGGCCGACGCCGGTGGCGTAATTGCGCGCGACTGGATGCGCAGTATGGCGGGCTCAAGCGCCCGAACCACCGCACGCCGGCTATCGTCGCTACGTGGGTTTTGCCGGTTTCTCATGGTCGAAGGCATACGCGCCGATGACCCTACCGCGCACCTCGATCCGCCCAGGCTACCGGCGACGCTGCCGAAATACCTGGGCGAGGCGGAGGTAGACGCCCTGCTAGCCGCCGCGCCGCAGCGGCCCGGGCGCACCGGACTGATGGCAGTTGCAGCGCTGGAGATTCTGTACGCTGCCGGGCTGCGCGTGTCGGAGCTGCTGGCGTTGCCGCATGCGCCGCTTGCGCCCACGCTGATTGTACGCGGCAAGGGCGGGCGGGAGCGGATCGTACTGCTATCGGCGTCCGCACAGGTGGCAGCGCAGGCGTTGATGGCCAACGCGCCCGCGCCGCGCCGCTGGCTGTTCCCCGGGCGGGTGCCGGCCGACGCCATGACCCGGCAGGGCTTTGCGCTTGTGCTGAAGCAGATTGCATTCGACGCGGGGCTCGATCCCGGCCGGGTCAGCCCGCACGTTCTGCGCCACAGCTTCGCCAGTCACATGCTTGCGCACGGGGCGGACCTGCGCTCGCTGCAGTTGCTGCTGGGCCACGCCGATATCGCGACGACCCAGATCTATACCCACGTGCTGTCCGAACGGCTGCGGGAGCTGGTTGCGCTGCACCATCCACTGTCGGGAGCACTACCAGGGCCACGTCCCACAAGCCTGTCCAGAACGCCCGGGAAGGGCTAAGCCGCGGCGATGCGCCACTTCCTAGACTTCGAAAAGCCGGTTGCCGAGCTGGAGATCAAGATCGAGGAGCTGCGTGCTCTGCAGGGTCCGGAGCGGGAAGGTGTGCCCAATATCGACAGCGAGGTGGCGCAGCTGGAGGATAAGGTAGAGGCACAGCTCCGGCAGACGTTTGCGAAGCTGACGCCCTGGCAAAAAACCCAGGTCGCCCGTCATCCCGCGCGCCCGCATGCGCAGGACTACATTGACGGGCTGATCACCGATTACGTGCCGCTGGCCGGGGACCGCGCCTATGCCGATGACGCTGCGATCGTGGGCGGGATGGGCCGGTTCCAGGGCCGGGCTGTCATCGCTTTAGGTACCGAACGTGGTGCAGATACCGAAAGCCGCCTACGCCATAATTTCGGCATGGCCCGGCCCGAGGGCTATCGCAAGGCGCGCCGCCTGGTCGAGCTTGCAGGGCGGTTTCATCTGCCCATCCTGTCCTTCGTCGACACCGCCGGCGCGTTCCCGGGTGTCGATGCCGAAGCCCGCGGCCAGGCCGAGGCCATCGCCCGCTCAATCGAGGCATTGCTGGCCGCCCCGGTCCCGGTGATCGCGACGATTGTGGGAGAGGGCGGGTCGGGCGGCGCCATCGCACTCGCCGCCGCCGACCGGGTGTTGATCCTGGAGCATGCAATCTACTCCGTCATCTCGCCGGAGGGGTGCGCTAGCATTTTGTGGCGCGATGCGGCGCAGGCCCCGGCAGCAGCGGATGCGCTGCGCCTAACCAGTGCGGACCTGCTGGCGGCCGACATTGTAGATGCGGTCGTGCCCGAACCGCTGGGCGGTGCCCATCGCGCGCCGGCCGAAATGATTACGGCGGTTGGGGCGGCGATTGCTCAAGCCATGTCTGGGTTGTCAGCGATGGGCGGTCCGGCGCTGATTGCGGCCCGGCGGGCGCGCTTCCTCAGAATCGGCCGGGCACCCCTGTAGCGGGCCGCGTGGATGCCGATAGGCGGTTGACGGCCCGGGTGCGGCGGGGTCATCAAGGCAGATGCCCGATCAAGCCGCACCGCATGCGTCGACGCCCGGCCAACAAGTTTCCCAAGACACGCGCGGTTTGTTTTTCCGCGTCTTTCCGAGCATCTGCCTGCCAATGTTCCTGGCCGCGGTCGATGCGACGATTGTGGCCACTGCGTTACCCGCCATCGCCGGCACGCTGGGTGACGTGGAGCGGATTGGCTGGGTCGTCGTCGCCTATTTGATGGCAACCACGATCGCCGCACCTGTTTACGGGCGGCTGGGCGACGCGTTGGGGCGGAAGCGGCTGATGCTGCTAGCACTCGTGGTATTCATCGTCGCCAGCGTGCTGTGCGCGATTGCACCCACGATGCTGACCCTGATCCTCGCCCGCGTCCTGCAGGGTGCCGGCGGGGGCGGGCTAATGACGCTGTCCCAGGCCTTGGTTGGTGAGACGGTGCCGGCGCGGGAGCGCGGCCGCTACCAAGGTTATCTGGCGAGTATTTTTATGGTCAGCTCAACATTCGGTCCCGTGATGGGCGGCTGGTTAACCCAGGCCTATGGATGGCAGTCGGTATTCCTGATCAACGTGCCATTGGGGGGGCTGGCGCTGATACTGGCCCGGCGGTTACCAGACCGGCGGCCGATGCCGGCAGCAGTGCGTTTCGATTGGCTGGGCCTGATCCTGTTTGCAGGCTTCGTCATCCCGCTATTGCTGGCGCTGGAGCGGGCGCAGCAAATCTCGGCCGCGGTGGCGCCACTGGTTGTGGCCCTGCTGGCGGGGGCAATCGTGTCGCTGGTTTTGCTGCTTCGTCAGGAGCGGCGGGCGCGGCTGCCACTGATCCCGATTGCGATCCTGCGTGCGCCGGCAATCTGGCGGGCGGACGCGATGGCCGCGTGCGTGGGCGCGGTGATCGTCAGCGCAATCACATTCATGCCGATCTACCTGCAGGTGGTGCGGGGGGTCAGTGCCGGGCAGACGGGCCTGCTGCTGCTGCCGCTGACGGCCGGGATTGCGATCGGGGCGCTATTTACCGGGCGCAGCATCGCGCGAACGGGCCGGACCGCCGTGTTTCCATCTTACGGCCTTGTGGTTGTTGTGGCGGCGTTGCTGACCCTTGCAGCGGGCCCAGCGTCGATCCCGATTGGTTGGCTGCCCGCTATCTTCTTCTCGTTATCGGTCGCGCTTGGTACCGCCATGCCGGTGGTGCAGGTCACGGTACAGTCGGAAGCGGGGGCCGCGAACCTCGGTGCTGCGTCCGCGTCGGTACAATTCTCCCGCTCGATCGGGGCGGCGTTGGGTACTGCCAGCGTGGGTGCCGTTCTGTTTGCAATCCTGGCCCTGCATGACCGGGCGGTAGCGGAGGTTTTTGCCGACATTGTGCAGCGCGGCCCGGATATTATGGCGACGCTGGAGCCGGCACGTCGCGCGCTGGTCGGGACGGAGATCGCGGGCGCATTCCGGGCGGCATTCGGCACGATTGCCACCTTCGCCGCTATTGCGCTGGTACTGGCCTGGACGTTGCCAGTACGCCGGATCTGAGCCGGGCGAAAACGTGCCGCTTGTGTGACCCGGGTAACATCGCGGGGCGGCTGATCGCCGTATTTCCGACCCAGCCAACATGGCTGTTTTGGAGGGTACCGTGATGACAACGTCAATCTGGCTCACAGAAACCTATGCCACCACGTCGCCCGCCCGTGACAACAGCAATGGCATTCTGTTCTCCTTGGCACCTCTGCTAGTGGCAATCGCGATCATCGGCTTCGCCTGCGCCATGGCCGAGGCCGGTCACACCGCGGCAATGATGGGCCGCTGGGCGGGAGCCGTTGCGGGTTAGACGCCGTTACGGGGTGGATACGGGCGGCTCACCCGCAACCGGCGTCGCCCCCTGGGCACGGATCAGCGCGGTAACGGCGCCGATGCAGGCGTCCAATCGGGCAGCGTCAGTACCCTTGGCCACCAGCGACACCCCGTTCCCACTTGCGCGGTAGTACGGATAGCTACCAAGGTCGAGTTCCGGGAAATCATCCTGGATGGCCGCCAGACCGGCGGCGATCGCCCCTTCGAGCAACCCGGCGGCGTGGACGGCCCGGCTCTGAACGGGCGTGCCGCCGGGCAGGGTGGGCAGCAAAGTCGCCAGCATGGCCTGCATGATCCGTGGCACGCCCGCCATGACGTGGACATTGCCGATCGTGAAGCCCGGCGCGATGCTGACCGCGTTGTCGATCAGCGTGGCCCCGGCCGGCATCGTCGCCATACGCTGGCGGGCGGCATTGAACTCACCAGGTTTGTAGTGCGCTTCCATCCGCGCCCAGGCGGCCGGGTGCGGGACCCACGGAACGCCGAACGCAGCGGCGACGCATTCGCTGGTAATGTCGTCATGGGTGGGGCCGATGCCACCGGTGGTCAGGACTTGGTCAAACCGGGCACGGACGTCGTTCAGCGTCGCGATGATCGTCTCTCGCACGTCAGGGATTACCCGAACCTCCCGTAACGGGATGCCGACTTCACCCAGGCCCCGGGCGATCACGGCAATGTTCGCATCCTGCGTTCGTCCGGACAGAACTTCGTTGCCGATGATCAGCAGGCAGGCGGTTGGATTTGTCATGCCGGCCAGGCTACAGGAAATCCCGCAGTAGCGGTATCAGCGGCAGGTCCGCGGCCGGCATACGATATTCCGAAAGCCGGTCAGGCATCACCCAGGCGAGCGCTTGCCCCTCCCGCCCCACTGGCCGGCCGGACCAGCGGCGGCATAGATAGAGCGGCATCAGCAGATGGAATTTGTCGTAGGCGTGGCTGGCAAAGGCGAAGGCGGCCAAGCAACTAGTGGTAACGTCGACGCCCAGCTCTTCATGTAATTCACGGATAAGAGCGGCTTCGGGCGTTTCACCGGGTTCGAGCTTGCCGCCGGGGAACTCCCACAATCCGGCCATGCTCCGGCCTTCGGGCCGCCGTGTCAGCAGGATGCGACCATCGGCGTCAATCAGGGCGCAGGCAGCAACCAGGACGAGCGGTTTTGCGGACGGTACGGCACTCGGGCCCGCCCCCCGTGGGGTGGCAATGCCGGCCGTGTCGCCCACCATGTCGTCCCGGGCGGCGGTGAACCGAATGACCGGATGCTCGCCGCCCCGGGCCAGGAACGCTTTGCGCTCGCTCCCGATCTGGTTGAAGCCGATGCGTTTGAGCACGGCGGCGCTGATTGGATTATCGGTTGCAACAGTGGCCGTCAGGCCGTCCAGGTCGAGGTTCGCCAGCGCCCAGCGCGCCATCCGTCCCGCCGCCTCGGTCGCGATCCCCCGGCCCCAATACCGCCGACCGATCCAGTACCCGAGGTCCCCGACAACGCCTTCGATATCCAGGCCGACGCAGCCGATCAGGGTTTCGGCCCCATCCTCATGCCCGGTGATCGCCAGCGCGTAGCCTGTACCCTCATCGACCTGACGAATGGACGCGGCGATCCATTCATCGGCCAGCGTGCGCGGGTAGGGAAATGGCAGGCGGGACAGCATGCGAACGACCGCCCAGTCATTGACCAGGCGATGCAACTGCTCGGCGTCCCCGGGATCAAACGGACGCAGCGTTAGCCGGTCGGTTGTGAGCGGACGGAAGGCGATCGGGGCGGTGGTTACAGGGCGCGTCATTGGGCCGGACGGTGGCCGAACCTGCGTGGTTGAAGCAAGGGGCAAGCCGGGCAGCGCCCATGATCGCCAGCACTGTGGTTTTCGGGACGCACTGCCGATCCCGGACCCGCCACGGCTGCCGCCCGCTTGCGCGTTCCGGCGATCTCTGGCTAGGCGAGGGAAAGAAAAACCGGCAAACGTTTATCACCCCACCAGGAGAAAACGCATGATGCACATACGTCGCCTGGCGCCCGAGGGCCGGCTGAGTGGTGCTGTTGTGCACGGTGGTACCGTCTATCTGGCCGGGCAAGTGCCGACCGATGTCACACTGGACGCGGAAGGCCAGACGGCGGACGTCCTGGCCCAGATGGATGCGCTGCTGGCGCAGGCTGGGACCGACAAGCAGCATTTGCTGTCCGTGCAGATCGTGTTGACCGACCTGGCTGATTTCGCGGGTATGAACCGGGCCTGGGACGCATGGGTGGTGCAGGTCCACGCGCCGGCGCGTATGACAATCATCGCGGGTCTGGCCCGGGCGGGCTGGCGGGTCGAAATTACGGGCGTTGCCGCGATGCCCCTGCTGTCCCCACCATTTCAATCCGAGCAGTCGGGGTTCGCATGATGCGTACCGGACTGACGCTCGCGGCAATGCTGGCGGGATGTCTGGCGGGGATGCTGGCGGCCGGGCCGGCGGCGGCGCAGAAGTGGGCGACGAGTTGGGTGGCCCCGGGCCAAGCGCTTGCCAACCCGGCGGCTGCGGCAATCGGCCGGGATCAAACGGCGCGTGTGATGGTCCGGCCCAGCGTTTGGGGCGCCCGGGCGCGTTTGCGGCTAGATAATGCTTCGGGCACTGCGCCGCTGACGATCGATGGCGTGTTTGCGGGATTGCAACTGGGCGGGGCCGCCCTTGTGCCCGGCAGCAACCGTCCCGTCCTGTTCGCCGGCAAAAAGACGGTGATAGTGCCGGCCGGCGGTCAGGTTTGGTCCGACCCCGTGGTTTTGCCGGCCGCGGGCCCCGTCCTAGCCGTCAGCATACATTGGTTGAACGAAGTCACGGCCGGTAACATGCAGACATTTACCACCAGCTATATGACCGCACCCGGCGCCGGTGCCTTGGGTGAGTTGGAGAATGAGGGCCCATTCACCATCGCCACCGGGGCCGTCCCATTATTGGACGCAGTTGATATCCAGGTTACGACCGACATACCGGTCGTGCTGTGCCTGGGCGACAGCCTGACGGCGGGTACGGCCGCGACGCCCAATGCGCGCGACCGCTGGACGGACGTGATGGAGCGCCGGTTGCGCGCGACCGGCTGGAATGGCGTTGTGCTGAACGGGGGCCTAAACCCCGACCCGAGTTCGGCCAACCGGCTGGAACGAGACGTTTTCAGCCTATCGGGCGTGACACACGTGATCTGGTTGAACGGGGCCGATGAACTGGCGACATCCGCCGCGACCGACACGGTGCGGGAGGGTATGGCGGCAACGCTCCGCCGTCTGCGGGAAAAGCTGCCGCGGGCGAAGATTTTGCTGGGTACGTTGCCAGGGGCCGACGCGCCAGGGCGCTGGCCGCTGAACACCCAGCTGCGGACCCTGCCGGTGGATGGCGTGATCCTGTTCGACCGCGCCGACGCGCCAGACCCGGGCAATTTCGCTGGACAACTGGCGATGGGGCAGGCGGTCGACCTGCGGCTGCTGGCGCCGTTCACACCCGCGGCCCCCCGCCGGCCGGCGTCGCCAGCGGCTCGGCCCGCTGTCGCACCGGGCACGCCGAACTGACCGGCAGGCGATCGAGCCTTTGACCGAGCCAGAACCGGCCCGTGCTATAGCGGTACCCGTGGCACCGGGGATCCGACGGATTGTTGCTAATAATCCCGGGCGGATGACGTATTGGGGCACAAATACTTATGCGGTCGACGGTGATGACGGGCTGATTGTCGTCGATCCCGGGCCGGCCGGTGACGGCCCGCACCTCGCGGCCATAATGGCGCTGGGGCCGATCAAGCATGTGCTGCTCAGCCATGGCCACAGCGACCACCAGGGCTTGTTGG
>JAYVTX010000035.1:0-15568 GCA_043788425.1 Rhodospirillales bacterium | reverse complement strand
CTCGGCTACGCGGCCACCGACCTGGTTGGACACCACGTCAACAAGTTTGTGATCGAGGACGATCACCAGCAGACGGTCGACGCCTATGAACTAGCCGTGCGGGGTGGCCGGCCGCTCATCAAAAATCGGTATCGGCATCGGGACGGCTCGGTCCGTCACATCTCCTGGGTTGCGGCACCGGCTGGAGACATGACCTACGCCACCGGGCGGGACGTGACCGATGAACGGGAGGCGGCCCTTGAGCTCGCGCGGGCGCAGGACGCGCTTCGCCAAGCGCAGAAGATGGAGGCGGTCGGCCAGTTGACCGGCGGCCTTGCGCACGATTTCAATAATCTGCTCACCGGGATTATGGGCAATCTCGAACTGCTGCAGAGCCGTATTGCCCGCGGTCGGTTGGAGAGTGTCGATCGTTATGTAACCGCGGCCCAAGGCGCCGGCCGCCGGGCGGCTTCATTGACGCAGCGGCTGCTGGCCTTCTCACGCCGGCAGACGCTCGATCCGAAGCCGACGGACGTCAACCGGCTGATTGCGGGCATGGAGGAGCTACTGCGGCGGACAGTCGGCTCTTCCACTGACATTGAGGTCGTCGGTGCAGTTGGTCTGTGGCCCACTCTGATCGATGCCGTGCAGCTCGAAAGCGCACTCCTCAATCTTTGCATCAATGCGCGCGATGCCATGCCCGGCGGCGGGAAGATCACGATCGAGACCGCAAACAAGTGGCTGGATGACCGTACGTCAAGGGAACGCGACCTACCGGCGGGCCAGTATTTGTCGGTGTGCGTGACCGATACCGGCACGGGCATGACGCCTGAAGTGATCGAGCGGGCGTTCGAACCGTTCTACACGACCAAACCTCTCGGCGAGGGTACCGGCCTTGGGCTATCGATGATCTATGGCTTCGCGCGGCAGTCAGGCGGCCAGGTGCGCATTTACTCGGAACTTGGACGGGGTACGACCGTGCGCATTTACCTGCCGCGGTCCCATGGTGACACGCAGGATTTCCAGATTGCGGATGACGCAGCGGTGCCAGAGGGCGGTTCGGGGGAGACCGTCCTTGTGGTCGATGATGAGACGACGGTTCGGCATTTGATCGACGAAGTGCTCCAAGATCTTGGCTACACGGTTATCGGCGCGGGAGATGGTGCGGCCGGGTTGAAGATCGTGCAATCCGGAGTGAGGATCGATCTGCTGGTAACCGACGTGGGTCTGCCCAACGGGATGAATGGCCGGCAGCTTGCCGATGCGGCCCGTGCCATCAGGCCCGACCTCAAGGTGCTGTTCATTACGGGCTACGCGGAAAATGCCGCGGTCGGTAATGGCCATCTCGCACCCGGAATGGAGCTTCTGACCAAGCCATTTGCACTAAACGAGTTGACGCGAAAGGTGCGGGACACTTTGGGGCAGCTGCCAAAGAAGTAGTCCGGTCCGGCACTTGCTTTGGCAACCCGTTATAAATGGTGTGGGGGAAATCGCTGCCAGGTTTGTGCCCAAGCGCGCGAGGCCGCAAAAGCTTAATTGGTAGGTCCGAACGTTCGAAATCGTGAGAAGCACGTCACAATGCGATGTGTGTCGGTGCATCCAGTCGCGACCGGCGGCGTTGGCATGTCCTGATCGCGACACCGTGCCCTGCTGGTAACGGCAGCCATTTCCTGGAGATCGTCTAATGCGCAAACAATCCGCGGCACTTGCCGCAGCGGCCGCCGTGGCAACTGCACAATTTGTTGGTGCCCGGTGGAGCCCGGCCCCTAACCATCCGCGGACAGCGGCCTGGTATGCAGCCCTTCGTAAGCCGTCATTCACGCCCCCGGGACCGGTTTTCGGGATTGCGTGGACCGGGCTCGATATGCTTCTCGGCTACGCCGGTTACCGGCTTCTGACGACAAAACCGTCCCAGAAACGCGACGTGGCACTTGCGGCCTGGGCGTCGAACCTGCTCGGGATCGCCGGGTTTTCATACATCCTATTTGGACGCAAACGGTTGGATGAGGCGCTGGGCGTCACGGCAGGAATGGTCGTGACGGCGTCGGCCACGACCGCGGCGGCCGCACTAGTCGATCGGAAGGCTGCTTACGCGAGCGTACCGCTTCTGGTCTGGGTTGCGTTCGCAGCCTTGCTGCAGGAGGAAGTCTGGCGTCGTAACCGGTAGCCGCTCACTCGGGTTTGTGGCCGTTCTCCAGCGCCGGGAGGAGGCCCGCGGTCGTGCACGCAGTCGACCGATCCCCGCCGAAAATCCCGTCGATAAAAAAGCCAAGTTTATCAATGCCATCCGCGTCGAGTCGCCCGTGCACGGCATGGAATGGTCCCTCGACCACCACCGGCACGGCGACGGCCGATCCCGCAATCTGTGCTTGGGGCCGCAGCCGGAATGCAACAGACTCTTTGCCGAAATCAACAAGTCCGCCGCCCTCCAAATTCAGGTGGGTCGTCTCCAGGGCAATCGTACGGAACAGGCCGATCCCCCGTTCGAATGATCCGGCGAGGCCTAGGCATTGCAGGAGCGTGTCCCCCTGTAATGGAACCCTGATCCCGAGCGCCTCTAACGATGGACCGGTCATTTGAACAAAGGCCGCGTTCGTCATGCGTCCACCGACAAGGCTCGCCGACACCGGACCCAAAAGCGTTGCCGCAAGTTCATGCGGGTTACGCCCCGTGCCGCGCAGGCGTGCGTCGATCCGGACAGAACCGGACATCGGGCCCGGCAGGCCAGCGTAGCGGGCGACAAGCGCGAGCGGTATGCCGGGTGCATGAAGGTCCACTGTAACGGGCGCGTTATCGGTCGATGCGTCGACCGTCATTGATAGTTGCAACGGGCCAGCTGGCAACGACAGCGTGACCGGCGCCACGGCCAACCGTCCGCCTTTAAGCTTCACGGCGAAATCGACGTCTTTCCAGAGTTGCCCTTGGAAATCCATGGCCGCGATCCTGCCCGTTAAATCCACGGCTGGTCCGCGTAGCGACGCCCAGGGCAGCGGTGCCGTCGATATTGCAGGACCCGTGGCACCACCCAAAGCGGGCGCGGCCGGTAGGGCCACCCCGAATGCAAGGAGCATCGCATCGAGATCAAGCCGTGGGGCGACAAGCTTACCCGTCATCACCAGTCCGGATCGCAGGCCAAGGGTCCAATCGCCTGTAACGTCGCCCTCACGCGTTCGCAGCGTTGCGCCCTTGAACGCGATCGATCCGCGATCGGCGGGGACCGTCACGTGCCCGTCGAACCGCACATCGCTCAGCGCGGGCAGGCTGGGTGAGACCAACGGGCGGAATTCTGCCAGCAATGGCGTATGCAGCGTCGCCGCCGCGTCCAACCCTGCAAAGCGCAGGCTGTTCAGGGCAACGGTGCCTTTCAGGGCCAGGCTTCCGTCGCGAGCGGATACGGCCTTGCCCCCGCCCGCGACGGCCTGTGCCGTCAGATCGATCGGCATGCTGACCCGGCCGTCAGGGTGCTGCGGCACGCCGAATGTACCCGCCAACGTGAACGCCTGGGCGCCCATCCTGCCCGATGACGTGATGGTCGCGACGCCGCCCGCATTCGGTAGCGATAGGTCAGTGGCCCCCAGCACAACACCTGGCACGATCCCGTGCAGGTCTCCCTCTTGGAAGTTCAATTTCGTCGCGCCGATGACGGGTAGCGCCCCCAGCGCCGGGCCGTTCCGAAGATGTGTGGACAGCGTCATTCCATGCAGGGCCGGCAACTGCATTTCGGGCAGCAAAGCGTTCAGCTTTTCCAAAGCGCCGGCGGTCGCGTTGACCCGCAGGTCGTAGGTGCCTGACAGGTCCAGGGTACCGGTTGCGGTGGCGGTCGTGTCAAACGCGCTGAACGCCATCTTCGCCGTCCAGGGATCGCGTAGGCCGCCGCTTGGCTGTGCGGAAGCGCTAACGTTGAATGCCTTGTTGTCTGAATACACCAGGACTGCGGCAAGGCTGATCGGCCCGTTATCGGCCGGTTGCGTTATTGCCAGCGAACGCACGCCCACCACCTTCGTCCGTGCCGGGAAGCGCCATGTGACCATGCCATTTTTGATATGCACCTCGCGAATGCGAAGCGTCAGCGGCCGTTCGTTGCTGGGGGCGGGGGCCGTTGGGGCGGATGGGGCGGCTGGCGGCCTGTCGGATATCCAGTTTGGTTTGCCGCCGACTTGCTCGAACAAGATATTTGGTCCCGTGAGGCTCAGTCGCACGATTTCAATTTCCCGGTGGAGGAGTGCGGGAAGTGAGAGCTGGAACTCAATGCGTTCGATTTTGACAATGTCCGGCCGGGTTCCACCAGGCAGGTTCGCCAGCGTCACGTCGCTCACCTCAACCGTAGGGCGCAATGACCAGCCGATACGAACCGGCCCCTTCAACGCGATCGCGCGGCCCGTGGCGTCCAAGACCGCCCTTTCGATCCGTGGTTTCAATGCGTTCGGGTCGAAATTACCGATAGCAAAGCCTGCTGCCGCGATAACACCGGCGGTTACGGCCACCCCCACGATCCTCGCTGCCCTGCTCACCCGCTGTTGCTCCCAAACCGGCCGACGCTGGCCACAGGTCTACTACGTCCGAAGCCGCCGCCCGTCGCACCCGCACGACGATTGCGGCATTATGCTGCTGGTTCCGCCGCCATCGATCGCCGGTAGCCGTTTGGGTCCGTCCGGCATTGCTAGAACGAGGACACCGTGCGGGCTTTGGTCAGCTGCTGCCAATCCGTACCTGGCTGAGCAGCACCGGGCCGAGCAGCACGGGGCTGAGCAGCACCGGGCCGCGTGTTGTGGCGTCCGTAGGGCGTGGCCGACAACGCCGGTCCGCAACGTCAGGCGCTACCGGCTGCGCCGCACGCCTTGGCCATGTGAGTCCGGCGGGCGGCGGGCTCACGCGAAGACGGATCGCCAACCGGCCATGTTGGGAACCAGCCGCCAGCATGGCCCGCACCCGCGCCGCGGAACCGGCCAAATGGCACGGTTTCACGCTCGTCGATTGTTGCAGATTGGGGTAAATCGTTCTTTGAAGGCGAGCCTGCGGTTATGCTGGCTAACCCGGCGACGCCCGTTCCTGAACCGCCGAGCGGCTCACCCGGACCGGCACGGCCTTGTACGCCGGGGTGTGCGCGGCCGTGTCGTGATGGGATAGGGGAACCAACGGATTAGCCTCCGGAAAATAGGCCCCGCAGCACCCGGCTGGGATGTCGTACGGGACGATTTGAAGGCCGCGCACGACCCGTAGCGTTTTGGTGTCGATGGCTGTGGTCAGATCCACGAACTCACCGCCCGTGAAGCCCAGGGCGGCAATGTCGGCCGCGTTCATGAACACGACCAGCCGGGTGCCGGTCACGCCACGGAACCGGTCGTGATAGCCGTAGATGGTGGTGTTGAATTGGTCGTTGCTGCGCAGCGTCGCCAGTTGCAGAACGCCGGCTGCGCCAAACGTTGCCACGTGCCCGGCGAATAGCTGGTTCGGCACCATGAAGTTAGCGCGCCCGCTGCGGGTGGTCCATTTCCGCTCCCGCGCCGCCACGGGCCGGGCGAAGCCGCCGGGTTGGAACAGGCGCTGGTTGAAATGGCGGAAGGTTGCGGGCCACGTCGCCTCGATCGCATCGCGGCACACGCCGTAATCATCAACCCATTCCTGCCACGGCACGCGGGCGTTGGGGGCCAGCGTTGCCATGGCGATGGCAGCGACGATCGCCGGTTCGGACAGCAGATCGGGTGACGCCGGGGTGACGTGCCCCTTCGACCCATGGAAGTGCGCCAGGCTGCTTTCCATCGACACGGCTTGCGGGCCGGACGCCTGCTGGTCGATTTCGATCCGGCCCAGGCACGGCAGCAGGTACGCGACCTGCCCGTGGACCACGTGGCTGCGGTTCAGCTTGGTCGCGATCGAGACAGTCAGGCGCAGTTTTCGCCATGCCGCCTCCACTGCATCCATGTCCGGGGCGGCGCGGACCATGTTGCCGCCTAGCGCCACGAAGCCCTGCACCCGGCCGTCGATCATCGCCTGGCAGCCCGTCACGGTCGTCAGACCCTCATGCCGCGGTGGCTCGAACCCATACATTTCCGCCAGGGCATCGAGCGGCACCAACTCCGGCTTTTCGGTGATGCCGACCGTGCGCTGGCCCTGCACATTGGAGTGGCCGCGGATTGGACACACGCCGGCGCCGGGCTTGCCGATGTTGCCGCGTAGCAGCAGCAGGTTTGTTACCATGTGGATCGCTTGCACGCCGGCCACATGCTGCGT
The DNA here is from genome assembly GCA_043788425.1 of Rhodospirillales bacterium. Taxonomy (GTDB): domain Bacteria; phylum Pseudomonadota; class Alphaproteobacteria; order Acetobacterales; family Acetobacteraceae; genus JANPPS01. Next base: position 9,358 of record JAYVTX010000035.1, on the reverse strand, counting down.
CAGGCCCATGCCGTACAGGATCATGCACGTATCAACCGAGGCATAGATGCCCGCCAACTCCTCCATGGCTGTACGCGTCAGGCCGCTGACGTGTTCTAATTCCATCCAGTCTGCGGCCCGGCAATAGTCGGCGAATGCTTCAAAGCCATGGGTGTGGGTGTTGATGAAGTCGTGGTCCAGCACGCGGCGATTATGGGCCTGGGCACCGGCCGCCTTGATCGCGAACCCGGCGTCGTCATGGGTCGCCGCCAGCAATGCTTCGCGGTCGGTGGGGCCAGCCATTCCGGCGGCCTGCGCCGCGTCATCGGCTAGTAAAAGTGCCTTGCACACGCCGGTCAGAAACGCGATGTCGCCGCCGTTGCGGACCTGGTGGATGGTCTCGCATATCACCGTTTCGGTACCGGTGGCCATTTCGTCCGGCGCTTGCGGGTTAATGAACCGTTCCAGTCCGCGTTCGCGCAGGGGATTGATGCCAATGATACGTGCGCCGCGTTTCACCGCGTCCTGCAATTCATGCAGGATACGGGGTGCCGAGGTCGCCGGGTTGTGGGCAATATAGAGGATCAGGTCTGTTTGTTCAAAATCCTGCAAACTGACGGTGCCGACAGACGCGCCGATGCTTTCGGGAAGCGCGACCGAGGTTGATTCGTGGCACATATTACTGCTATCTGGCAGGTTATTGGTGCCATACATGCGGGCGAGTAGCTGGAACATGTAACACGTCTCCAGCGACGCACGGCCACTGGTGTAGAAGATGATCTGGTCTGGGTTAGACTGCATCGCCCGCAGTTCAGCCCCGATGCCGGCAAATGCCTCGTCCCACTCGACAGGTACGTATTTGTCGGTGGCGGCGTCGTAGCGCATGGGGGTCGTGAGGCGCCCGGCTTCCTCCAAGTCGTAATCGAGCCAGGTTTCGAGTTCCGACAGCGTGTGCTGTTCGAAGAACGCGGGGGCGACGCGCTTTTTGGTAATTTCCCACGCCGTCGCCTTGGCCCCGTTCTCACAATACTCAAACGGGTGCGGTTTGGACGGCTTGCCCCAGGCGCAGCTGACGCACATAAATCCATCATGCTTGTTCTGGTGCATCATGGTTTCTGCGCCCAGCAACGCCACCTGTTCGCGGATGAGGATGGAGGCCGTTGACTTCAGTGACCCATATCCACCCGACGGCCCGGTGTAGGGCGTGGTGGTCGGCTTGTCGGTGGGTCCGTCGCGCATCGTATGTCTCCTGCTGAAACAGGCGTGCCACAAATCCGGGCGTGTTGCCCGATCACGATTGGGTAAGTGATGGCTGAAGTTGAATCCTGGGTGTGGCCACCGGCGCATTCCGCGCTGTCCGCCACCCGTCTGCGTGATGGGGTGCCGGCCGTGACTGCGCCGCAGGATGTGGCCGAGGAGTGTGCCGTAAGCGTCGAGTATAACGGTGTACCGTATGCGGTCATGATGGCGACACCGCTGGACATCGATGATTTTGGCGTGGGGTTTACGATTACCGAGCGCCTGGCCCGCGGTACTAGCGATATACGCGGTATTGCGACCCGGCCGGGTGTGGAGGGGATCACGCTCGACATCACGTTAGGCCCGGATGCGTTGCGGAACTATCTGGCGTTGGGCCGGGCCAGGATGCGGCCAGGGCATGCAGGCTGTGGCATCTGCGGTGCTGCGGATGCGGAGGCGGCTTTGGCCCCGGGCGCACCGGTCGGGCCCGGCGTGCAGGTGACGGCGGCGGCGATCCACCGTGCGTTGCGGGAGCTGGAGCAGACGCAGGCGCTAAATCATGCAACCCACGCCGTCCACGCCGCGGGTTGGGCCACGCCGGATGGATCGCTGCTGCTATCGCGGGAGGATGTTGGCCGGCATAACGCGTTGGACAAACTGATCGGCGCCGGGATGCGGGCGGGGTTCGATTTTTCGGCCGGGTTGTGCGTGATCACCAGCCGCTGCTCGGTCGAGATGGCGCAGAAGGCGATCATTGCTGGCATGCCGGTTCTGGCTGGAATTAGCGGGCCAACGGCGCTGGCGGTGCGGCGGGCGGCGGATGCGGGGCTAACGCTGGCCGGGTTCACCCGGGGTGGGTCGATGAGCGTCTATGCCGGGTTGACGCGGATCAGCCAAATACCGGGCGTCGCGCCAGTCTGATTCCAATGCCAGTCTGATTCCAATGCCAGTCTGATGCCAATGCCAGGCTGATGCCAGGCGCTTGCAACGGGGTGGCGAATTCCCTTCGGCTATGGCGACGGTATCACAGAGCATCGCAATACCGACGCCACCCTGCCGCGCGTAGGTCGCAGGCAGGGCAGTCGCCGCAGCCGGGGCCCCAATCATGCGGCGTGCGATCGCCGCGGTAGCAGCTGAGCGTGCCGGTGCGGATCAGATCAACCAGCGCCGTCCCGCCTAGACGCTCGGCCATGCGCCACGTCTCGGCCTTATCGATCCACATCAGTGGCGTGTGCAGGACGAAACGATGGTCGAGGCCGAGGTTGAGTACGACCTGCATCGCCTTGATCGTATCGTCCCGACAATCGGGGTAGCCGGAGTAATCCGTCTCACACACGCCCAGCACGATGTGCCGCAGGCCCCGGCGGTAGGCGAGGGCGGCGGCCAGAGTGAGGAACAGCAAATTGCGGCCGGGGACGAACGTGGTGGGCAGGCCGTTGGCACCCATGGAAATGGCAACGTCGCGGGTTAGCGCCGTGTCGGAAATCTGGCCCAGCACGGCGACGTCGAGCACGTGATCGTCGCCGAGACCAGCGCCCCAGGGAAATGTGCGTAGGGCATCGCGCAGGGCAGGGCGCAGGGTGAGTTCGGCGGCGTGCCGCTGGCCGTAATTGAAGCCGAGCGTTTCGACAGTGTCGAACTCTTGCAACGCCCAGGCGAGGCAGGTGGCGCTGTCCTGCCCGCCGGAGAGGAGGACGAGGGCGGTCAGGCGGGCGCGTCCGGGGCTGACATGATGGCAAAAAGATTGACCGTTCGGGCGAACAGCGCGGCGGCCTCGCTTTCACGAACCCGGTCGCGCCCGGTATGGATCCGTTCGATCCGGCTGGTCATGCACCCTGATCCCAAGCGATATGGAGGTCCGGGCCGGAATCGAACCGGCATTCGCGGCTTTGCAGGCCGCTGCATCACCACTCTGCCACCGGACCCCACGGAACCACCTATCGGCCAGACCGCGGGGCTGGGTCAAGCTTGCCGCCGTGCACACCCACCCCGTATAGGAACGCACGCAGCAGACCAGGGCATTTCATGGACCAACACACCGCCGCCGCCCGCGACTACATGGTGGACGGCCAGGTCCGGCCGAATAAAGTCATCGATCCCCGTATCATCCGCGCCATGCGGACGCTGCCGCGCGAGCGGTTCGTACCGCCCCAGGTACAGTCGATCGCCTATGTCGACGATGACGTGCCATTGGGCGGCGGACGCTATCTGACCGAACCCATGGTAATCGCGCGCCTTGTGCAGCTGGCCCGCATCCGTGACGGCGATCGCGTGCTGGTTGTGGGCGCCGGCCCCGGCTATGGCGCGGCGCTGGCGGCGGCATGCGGTGGTCACGTTACTGCACTGGAACAGGACCCGGCGCTACTCGCCATCGCGCGGCCGTTGCTGGCGGAACTGGCACCTGGTGTGGTGGTGACCGCCGGGCTACTCAATCAGGGGCTACCCGGGCCGTGGGATGCCATTATCATCGACGGTGCGGTGCGCGACATCCCGGCCGCGATCGCAGCGCTCGTGCCGGTGGGTGGGCGGCTGGTCACGGTTATCGACCGAAACGGTGCCGGGCAGGGCGTGCTGGCCGAACGTGGCACTCCCGGCGCAATCCTGGGACACACGGCCGTATTCAGTTGCGCCACGGCTATGCTGGCACCCCTGGTTGCTGCACCGAGCTTTCAGTTTTAGCCTATTCGTGTCAGGTTTGACGCAATGAAGTATCGCACAGCGCTGCTCCTTATCACGGTCCTGCACACGGGCGGCGCTTTGGCGCAGCCGCGAACGCTGTCGGATGCGTTGGCGATGGCGTACTCGAACAATCCGGCCCTGCAATCCGCGCGTGCCCAGTTGCGGGCGACCGATGAAGGCGTGCCGCAGGCGTTATCCGGCTGGCGGCCACAGATCTCGGTTTCGGGTGCCGTCGGCTATGGCGATGGCAGCCTTCGTACTTCAGGTGCGCAAACGATCAATCGCCGCAATGAGCGTGACATCTTTACCGGGCAGGCGACGCTGACCCAGCCGCTCTATCGCGGTGGTGCCACCCGTGCAGGTACGAGCCAGGCCGATAATCGCGTGTTTGGCCAGCGCGCCCGACTGATCGCTTCCGAACAGCAAGTCTTCACCGACACCGTCAATGCCTTTGTCAATGTCATTCAAACGCAGCAAATCTTGCAGCTGAATATCAACAATGAACAGGTTTTGGCCCGCCAGTTGCAGGCGACCAATGACCGGTTCCGCGTGGGTGAAATTACCCGGACCGACGTGGCCCAGGCCGAAGCCGCACTGGCCGGTGCCCGTGCCCAGCGCCAGACCGGGGAGGGCAACCTGCAAACGGCCCGCGCCACGTATCGTCGGCAGGTAGGTGAGCTACCGGACCAGCTGATCGAGCCCCAACCCCTGCGAACGCCCGTCAAAAACCCGGCGGAAGCGGCGCAGTTGGCCGCAAACAACAACCCCAACGTGATTGCGGCCTTGTTCGACAATGCCAGTGCCCGGGATGGCATCGACCTCGCATTCAGCCAGTTGATGCCGCAAGTCAGCTTGCAGGCCCAAGGGACACGTAGTGACAACGCGGCTGTCTCCAATCAGCGCACGATTGGTGCCCAGGTTCTACTGAATGCGACGGTGCCGATCTATCAGGGAGGTGCCGAATACTCCCGCGTGCGGCAGGCCAGACAGCAGGAGCAGCAGGCCCGGCGCACGGTCGACGACACGCGCCGGCAGGCGATCCAGCAGGCAACCCAGGCGTGGGAGACGCTGGCCGCCGCCCGGTTCACGATCGACAGCACGCGTGCCCAAATTCGCGCCAACCAGATCGCGCTGGAGGGTGTGCAGCGGGAGGCGATCGTCGGCAGCCGCACAACGCTCGATGTGCTGAACGCGGAGCAGGCGCTGCTGACCTCCCGCGTGACGCTCGTGCAGAACCTCAGCAACCTGGTTACGGCGAGCTACACGGTTGCGGCGGCGATCGGGCGGCTGACAGCGCGGGATTTGGCACTGAACGTCGCCCTATATGATGAGACGGCGTACTACAACGCGGTCCGGGGCAAGCTGTGGGGCACGAGTGACGCCGCCACGGACCAGCCGGGGCGCTGATGGCCGACGCCCCCCCGCCGCCCCATGGCAACCCGGGCGCAGATCCGTCGATGGACGATATCCTGGCGTCTATTCGCCGTATTTTGAACGAGGACGATGTGCAGCCCATCCCCCAGACGCCCCAGGCTGACGAACCCCTGGTGTTGGATGGATCGATGCTGGTTGCGCCCGGGTCGGGCCAGGCAGCAACCCCGGCGCAGGCAGTAACCCCTGCTGTATTTGCAGCCATGCCGGCGGCCACGCCGTCGCCGGGCCATTCGGGGCTGGTCGCGGCAGACTCCGCCGCTGCCGCGTCATCCTCGGTCGCGATGTTGGTAAAGGCGCTGTCCAATAACCGTCAGACGCAGACGCACAGCCAGGGCCCGACGATCGAGGATTTGGTGCGGGATGAGATGCGGCCGATCCTGAAGGCGTGGCTCGATCAGCATTTGCCGCCCTTGGTTGAGCGCCTGGTCCGGACGGAGATCGAGCGGGTTGTGAGCCGTACGACGTCGTAACGATCTCGCCCGGTCTCTCCCATAGCGCCCGCCCGCGCTGCCACCTACAAGGGCGTCCATGCTGACCAAATCATTCGACCACGCCGCCCAGGAACCGCTGCTCTATGCGGGGTGGGAGCAATGCGGCGCGTTCCATGGCGGTACCACCGGGGGCACGCCCTATACCATCATGATCCCGCCGCCGAACGTCACCGGGAGCCTGCATGTCGGGCACGCGCTGACGATGACGCTGCAGGACGTGCTGATCCGCTGGCGGCGCATGCAGGGGCGGGACGCGCTGTGGATGCCTGGCACCGACCATGCCGGCATCGCCGCGCAGATGGTGGTGGAGCGCCAGCTGGCGTCGATTGGTGAGAGCCGGCAGGCACTGGGCCGCGATGCGTTCGTCGACCGGGTTTGGCAATGGAAAGCCGAAAGCGGCAGCACCATCACCAACCAACTTCGCCGTCTCGGCGCGTCGCTGGATTGGGACCGCGAGCGGTTCACCATGGATGATGGCCTATCGGACGCCGTACGCCGGGTGTTCGTGACCCTGCACCAACAGGGGCTGATCTACCGCGACCGCCGCCTGGTGAACTGGGACCCAGCCATGCAATCCGCCATCAGCGATTTGGAGGTTGAGGCGCGGGAGGTGCGGGGGTCCCTGTGGCACATCGCCTATCCGATCGAGGGCGGCGGCACGATCACCGTTGCCACCACCCGGCCGGAAACGATGCTGGGCGACACCGCCGTGGCCGTTCATCCGGAGGATGATCGCTACACCGCCCTGATTGGCCGGACCGTGATTTTGCCACTTACGGGCCGGCGTATCCCGATCGTGGCGGACACGTATTCCGACCCTACCAAGGGCTCTGGTGCGGTCAAGATCACGCCCGCGCATGATTTCAACGATTTCCAGGTTGGCCGGCGTCATGACCTGCCAATGCCGTCGATCCTTGATCGCCAGGGCCGGGTAACGCTGGAGGAGATCGATGCCGGATCCGAGTTCGTGCGCGGTCTGGCGGGTGTCGACCGGGCTGTTGCGCGCAAGGAAATCGTAGCCGAGCTGGAGCGGCTGGAACTGCTGGTAAAGACCGAGCCGCACACGCACCAGGTCCCGCATGGCGACCGTAGCAACGTGCCGATCGAGCCGCTGCTGACTACGCAATGGTATTGCGACGCGGCTACCCTGGCGCTGCCGGCGATTGCGGCGGTTGAGACCGGGGCCACGCAGTTCGTGCCCAAGCAGTGGGAGAACACGTTCTACGCCTGGATGCGCGACATTCAGCCCTGGTGCATCAGCCGGCAGCTATGGTGGGGGCATCGCATACCCGCCTGGTACGGGCCGGACGGGCACGTGTTTGTGGCCGAGGACGAGGCGGCTGCGCAGGCGGCGGCGGATGCCCATTACGGCACGACGACGCCGATTGAGCGGGATCCGGACGTGCTCGATACCTGGTTTAGCAGCGCGCTATGGCCGTTCAGCACACTGGGCTGGCCGGAGCAGACGCCGGAACTGGCGCGCCATTATCCCGGCGACGTGCTGGTGACCGGGTTCGACATCATCTTCTTCTGGGTTGCGCGAATGATGATGATGGGCCTGCACTTCCAGGGTGCCGTCCCGTTCCGCACCGTTTATATCCACGGCCTGGTGCGCGATGAGCGTGGGCAGAAGATGAGCAAGTCGAAGGGCAATGTCCTCGATCCGCTGGACCTGATTGATCAGTACGGGACGGACGCGCTGCGATACACGGTCTGCGCACTGGCCGGGCCGGGGCGGGACGTGAAGCTGGGCGCGGCGCGGGTGGAAAGTAACCGCAGCTTTGTCACCAAACTATGGAACGCAGCGCGGTTTGGGGAGATGAACGGCGTCCGCCCCGACCCGGCCTTTGACCCGGCGCGCGCCGAAACCCCGCTATGCCGCTGGCTGCTGGACGCAACGAATACGGCGATTGCGGAGGCTACGGCGGCGCTGGAGGCGTACCGGTTCGACGATTATGCGGCGGCGCTATACCGCTTTACCTGGCACACTTACTGCGATTGGTTCCTGGAGTTTGCCAAGCCAGGATTGACGCCGGAGGGGCCGGACACGGCCGAAATCCGCGCGACGGCGGCTCATGTGCTGGGCACGATCCTACGTCTGCTGCACCCGGCGATGCCGTTTGTAACCGAGCATTTGTGGCACGAACTCGGCTACGGCGCGCCGTGTACGCTGATCCACGCGCCCTGGCCGGTGCCGGTGGCGTTGCCGGATGCGGGGGCGGCGCGGGTGGAGCTGGATTGGCTTGTGCGGCTGGTGGGCGCCGTACGGATGGTACGGTCGGAGATGAACGTGCCGCCATCGGCCCTGGCGCCGGTGTTATTGGCGGGTGCATCAAATACGACGCTGAACCGGGCAACGGCGTGGTCTGGCGTGATTGCCCGGATGGCGCGGGCCAGCAGCATCCGCGCGCTGGACGGGGCGTTTCCGCCGGGTTCGGCGCAGGTGGTGGTTGATGAAGCGACGGTGGTGATCGGGCTGGAGGGCCTGATCGACTTGGCCGCTGAGCGGACGCGGCTGGGCCGGGACAAGGATCGCGCGCTGGCGGAGGCGGATAAGGCGGCGAAGAAGTTGGAGAATGGCGAGTTCGTGGCCCGCGCGAAGCCGGAGGTGGTGGACGAGATCCGCGACCGGGTGGATAATTTCCGGGCCGAGGCGGCGCGGCTGGAGATGGCTTTGGGTCGTATTGGGTGACGGCCCACGGCCGGGCCCGCTAAACCCCCCGCACCAGCTTCACCCGCTTGCCCTGCACGCCCAGCGTAATCTCCCCGGCCTTTAGCGCCAGCGCGTCGGCGCCGAACATGTCGCGCCGCCAGCCGGACAGGGCGGCGATGTCGGGCGCGTCCTCGGTTGCCAGCCGGTCCAGGTCCTCGCCGCTCGCCAGCAGCCGGGCAGCGACGTTGTGCTGCTCGCACTTGGCCGCCAGCAGCACCTTTAGTAACGCCACTAGCGCCGGAGAGGGGCGGGCGGCGCCGTCGCGGGATTTCGGTGCGTCGGGCATGTCGGCGTCGGGTGCGGCGGCGGCCTCTTGCAAGGCGGCGATCAGCGACTGGCCGGATTTGCCGTCGGCAAAACCGCGCGTGACGCCGCGTATACGGGCCAGCGCCTCGGCTGTTGTGGGTGCCGTTGCTGCGATCTCGAGCAGGCTTTCGTCTTTCAGCAGGCGTTGACGGGGGATGTCGATCCGCTGCGCCTCCCGCTCCCGCCAGGCGGCTGCCGCACGCAGCAGGCCCAGTAGCCGGCGGTTGTTGGTCCGCGGGCGCAGGCGCTCCCACATTGTTTCTGGATCGGGGCGGTACGTTAGCGGATCGGCCAGCACCGCCATCTCCTCACCCACCCACTCCAGCCGGTTATCGGTACGTAGTTTGTCCAGCAGGCGTTCGTACACCAGGCGCAGCCACGTCACATCCGCGGCGGCGTACGTCACCTGTGCTGCGCTCAGCGGGCGTGCGGACCAATCGCTAAAGCGGTGCGATTTGTCGATCACACCGCTGGCGAGGCCGCTGACCAGCGCCTCATACCCCACCTGGTCGCCGAA
>JAYVTX010000034.1:0-7290 GCA_043788425.1 Rhodospirillales bacterium | reverse complement strand
GTTCACGTGCCGGAGGGTGCGACGCCCAAAGATGGACCGTCAGCCGGTATCGCGATGGCGACCAGTATCGTCAGCGTCATGACCGGCATCCCCGTCCGCCGCGACGTGGCCATGACGGGTGAGATCACCCTACGCGGCCGGGTGCTGCCCATCGGCGGGTTGAAGGAAAAGCTGCTTGCCGCACTGCGGGCCGGTATTACGACTGTGTTCATTCCACGCGATAACGAGAAAGACATGGCGGACATACCCGACAGCGTGAAACGCAACCTGAAAGTGATCCCCGTCGCCCACGTGGACGAAGTTATCCGTCAGGCCCTGGTTCGCAAGCCCGAAGCGATCGAGTATGAGGAACCGCTGGAGGTCGTACCCCCGGTGGCCACAGTGGCTCCCTCGCTGGCGCATTAGTCGTCGCTGGCACGTTAATGGAGGGGCGGTTAGCTCAGCGGTAGAGCGGCTCGTTTACACCGAGTTGGCCGGCGGTTCGATCCCGTCACCGCCCACCACATAAAACCGCATCCGTCTGGGTTGACGGGTGCGTGCTAGGGCCGTAGTTCAGGCCCCCTGCCGCTGCGGGAGTAGCTCAGTTGGTTAGAGCGCCGGCCTGTCACGCCGGAGGTCGCGGGTTCGAGCCCCGTCTCTCGCGCCAGCAGCGGAATTAGTGGGACTAGGTGCTGGCCCCGTTCGTGGGGTGCGGGTATGATGCGCCGCACCAACGCCTACGGAGGTTGCCATGCTCGCCGAATACTTTCCGATCCTGGTGTTTATCGCCATCGGGGGCTTTATTGCGGTGGCCATGGTCGCCGGGTCGCTGCTTGCGGCGAAACAAAAGCCATATGCTGAAAAACTGTCTAGCTACGAATGCGGGTTTGAGCCGTTCGATGACGCACGGCGGAAATTCGACGTCCGGTTCTATCTGGTAGCGATTTTGTTCATCATCTTCGACCTGGAAGTGGCATTCTTGTTTCCCTGGGCCATCACGCTCGGCGATACGGGCTTATTCGGGTTCTTGTCGATGCTGGGCTTCCTTGCAGTCCTGACTGTCGGCTTCATTTATGAGTGGCGCAAAGGCGCGCTGGATTGGGAGTAGGGCGCATGAGTGCCACGGTTATAAACAGCCCAGAAAATACCCCTGGTATTGCCTGGAACCGCGACGTTCTGGCGCCCGGCGCTGAGCAAGATGCGGTGATCAAGGGTATCACTGGGGAGGTTGCCGATAAGGGCTTCGTCGTCGCCAATCTGGACAAAGTCGTAAACTGGGCCCGCACCGGCAGCCTATGGCCGATGACGTTCGGTCTGGCCTGTTGCGCGGTCGAGATGATCCACGCCTACATGCCGCGTTACGACCTCGACCGTTTCGGCGTCATCCCGCGCGCCTCGCCACGGCAGAGCGACGTGATGATCGTGGCTGGCACTTTAACCAACAAGATGGCACCCGCGTTGCGGAAGGTTTACGACCAGATGCCGGAGCCGCGCTGGGTTATTAGCATGGGTAGCTGTGCCAACGGCGGCGGCTACTACCACTACAGCTACGCCGTCGTGCGGGGTTGCGACCGGATCGTGCCAGTTGACGTGTATGTGCCCGGCTGTCCGCCCACGGCGGAAGCGTTGGTTTACGGCATCATGCAGCTGCAAAAGAAAATCCGGCGCACGGGGACGATCCTGCGTGGCTGATCTAATAGCGCTGGCCAGCCAGGCCCGGACAGTCGCCGGTGTACAATCCGCAGTCGTTGAACATGGCGAATTGATACTTGGCGCCCGTGCTGACGCGATCGTCGATGTGTTGCGCGTACTACGCGACGATCGGCGCTTCGCGTGTCAGCAACTGATGGAGCTTTGCGGCGTCGATTGGCCGGAACGGGCGGAACGGTTCGACATCGTGTACATGCTGCTGAGCGTTACGCTGAACCAGCGCATCCGGATTGTGGTGCAGACCGACGAACAAACGGCCGTGCCCAGCGTGCACACATTATGGCCGGTCGCCACCTGGTTTGAGCGGGAGTGCTGGGACCTGTTCGGCATCCGCTTTCAGGGCCAGCCCGATCTGCGCCGGATCCTGACCGATTACGGCTTTGATGGTCATCCGCTGCGAAAGGATTTCCCGCTGACTGGCTATGTGGAAGTCCGCTACGACGAGGAGCGCAAGCAGGTCGTGAACGAGCCCGTGAGCCTGACACAAGACTTCCGCAATTTTGACTTCGTGTCTCCGTGGGAGGGCATGGTGACCCTGCCTGGTGATGAGAAGGCCCATACCGACCGCCAGGCGGCGGCACTGAAGGATGCTCCCCATGCCTGATGGGATCGTACGTACCGAAGATGGCCGGCACCCGATTGCCGATGAGAACGCGCCCACGACCAAGGTGATTGAGGTGGATAACCACACCATCAATTTCGGCCCCCAGCACCCGGCGGCCCACGGCGTGCTGCGCTTGATCCTGGAAATGGATGGTGAAGTCGTCGAACGGGCTGACCCGCATATCGGCCTGCTGCATCGCGGTACGGAGAAGTTGATCGAGCATAAGACCTATTTGCAGGCGCTGCCCTATTTCGACCGGCTCGATTACGTCAGCCCGATGTGTATGGAGCACACCTGGGTCCTGGCGCAGGAAAAGTTGCTAGGGATCGAGCCGCCGCCGCGCGCCAAGTGGATCCGCACGATGTTTGCGGAGCTTACGCGGGTGCTGAACCATCTGCTGAACGTCACGACGTACGCGCTCGACGTGGGGGCCATCACACCAAGCCTGTGGGGCTTTGAGGAGCGTGAGAAGATCATGCACTTTTACGAAGCCGTATCGGGCGCGCGCTACCATTCCAACTACTTTCGGGCTGGTGGCGTGTCGAAGGACCTGCCGATCGGGTTGGAGGGGGAAATTGCTGAGTGGGCGCTCGCGTTTCCCAAGTTCATCGATGAGTTGGAGCAGTTGCTGACCGGTAACCGGATTTGGAAGCAGCGTACGGTTGATATTGGCATCATGACACCGGAAGACGCATTGGCCTGGGGCTTCACCGGTCCCTGCCTGCGCGCGTCGGGCGTCGGTTGGGATTTGCGCAAGTCGCAGCCCTACGACATGTACGACCAGGTGGATTTCGACGTGCCAGTCGCCCGTAATGGTGACTGCTATGACCGCTACCTAGTCCGCATGGCGGAGATGCGGCAGTCCGTCTACATCGTCCAGCAATGCCTGGAAAAAATGCAGCCCGGCATCGTCAAGATCGACGATCGCAAGTTCACCGGGCCGAAGCGCGCCGAGATGAAGCGGTCGATGGAAGCGCTGATCCACCACTTCAAGCTATACACTGAGGGCTACCACATCCCGGCTGGCACAACGTACACGGCGACGGAATCGCCCAAGGGTGAGTTCGGCGTGTATCTCGTCGCGGATGGCAGCAACCGTGCCTACCGCTGCAAGGTGCGGCCGACAGGCTTCTCCCACCTGCAAGCGGTTGAGCACATGAGCAAGCGGCACATGCTGGCGGATGCGGTGGCGATCATTGGCTCGATCGACGTGGTGTTTGGGGAGATCGATCGATGAGCGGCGCTTTCACCCTTGAAACCAACGTGCCCGGCGTGACCGACGCTGATACCCCGCCGCCGTTCGCGTTCGATGCCATCAGTGAGGCGGAGATCGAGCAGATCATCAAGAAGTATCCCCCAAGCCGCGTGGCGAGTGCCGTGCTGCCACTGCTCTATCTGGCGCAATCGCAAATGCTGCGGACCACCCACAGCGCCTGGGTGTCCCGCCCGGCCATGGACGTGATCGCCGCGCGCCTGAACATGCCGCCAATACGGATATATGAGGTTGCGACGTTCTACTTGATGTTCAATACAAAGCCGATCGGCCGGTACCACCTGCAGGTTTGCGGCACGACGCCCTGCTGGCTACGCGGGGCAGAGGACATTGCGCGCGCCTGCCGGGATGAGACGGGGATTACCGCGTTCGGCGCCACCAGCGACGACAGGTTGTTTCATATGAGTGAGGTGGAGTGCCTCGGTGCCTGCGTGAATGCGCCCATTCTGCAGGTCGATGACGATTACTATGAGGACTTGGATTACGACCGTACCCGGGCGCTGTTGCAGGCACTACGGTGCGGTGAACGGCCAGCAGCCGGGTCCACGACCGGGCGTATCACCTCGGCGCCCGAGGGTGGTCCGACGACATTGATGGAGGTTGGCGATGCTCGCTGACAAAGATCGGATTTTTACCAATCTATACGGCCAGCACGACTGGCGGTTGGCCGGCGCCCAGGCCCGCGGCGACTGGGATGGTACGGCTGCGATCATGGCCCGCGGGCGTGACGCGATCATTGATGAGATGAAGGCGTCGGGCCTGCGCGGGCGGGGCGGCGCAGGCTTTCCGACCGGGATGAAATGGTCGTTCATGCCCAAGCAGGCGGCGCCGGACGGGCGCCCCAGCTACCTGGTTGTAAATGCCGATGAGAGCGAGCCCGGCACCTGCAAGGATCGCGACATCCTACGCCATGATCCGCATAAGCTGATCGAGGGCTGTCTGATCGCCTCCTACGCGATGGGCGCATCCGCCTGCTACATTTACGTCCGCGGCGAATACTATAACGAGACATGCAACCTGCAGGTGGCCGTTGATGAGGCGTACGCCGCCGGGCTGCTGGGCAAGAACGCGGCCGGGTCGGGATATGACTTTGAGTTGTTCGTCCACCGGGGCGCCGGTGCGTATATCTGTGGTGAAGAAACGGCGCTGCTTGAAAGCCTTGAGGGCAAAAAAGGCATGCCTCGACTGAAGCCGCCCTTTCCCGCCGCGGTTGGGCTGTACGGGTGCCCGACGACGGTGAATAACGTCGAGACGATCGCCGTCGCCCCAACAATTTTGCGCCGGGGTGGGGCCTGGTTTTCGGCACTCGGACGGCCCAAAAACGCCGGTACGAAGATCTTCTGCATCAGCGGTCATGTGAACAAGCCCTGCAATGTTGAGGAAGAGCTGGGTATCCCACTGCGGGAGCTGATCGACACCTACGCGGGCGGCGTGCGCGGCGGGTGGGACAATTTGCTGGCGATCATCCCCGGCGGGTCCAGCGTGCCACTATTGCCAAAGTCGATCTGCGATACGGTGTTGATGGATTTCGACAGCCTGCGTGAGGTGAAATCGGGCCTCGGCACGGCCGGCGTGATCGTTATGGATAAATCGACCGACGTGATCCGCGCCATCGACCGCCTGGCGCAGTTCTACAAGCATGAGTCGTGCGGCCAGTGTACCCCCTGCCGTGAAGGTACGGGCTGGATGATGCGCGTCATGCACCGCATGGTGCAGGGCCGGGCCGAGCTGTCGGAGATCGACACACTTGAACAGGTGACGCGCCAGATCGAGGGGCATACGATTTGCGCTCTGGGCGACGCCGCCGCCTGGCCGATCCAGGGCCTGATCCGGCATTTCCGGCCAGAGATGGAGGCGCGGATTGCCGCCTACAAAGCCGCGCGCACAGCCCCCGCATACCCCCTACCGATTGCGGCGGAGTAACGCGCTATGGCCAAACTGACCGTCGACGGGATCGAGATCGAAGTCCCAAACGGATCCTCCGTTTTGCAAGCGTGTGAGGCGGTAGGCGTCGAGATCCCGCGCTTTTGCTACCATGAGCGGCTGTCGGTCGCCGGCAACTGCCGCATGTGCTTGGTCGAGGTTGAAAAAGCGCCCAAGCCGATCGCCAGCTGCGCCTATCCCGTCGCAGAAGGCATGGTCGTCCGTACCGACACTGCCATGGTTCGCCAGGCCCGGCGGGGTGTGATGGAGTTCCTGCTGATCAACCATCCGCTCGATTGCCCAATCTGCGATCAGGGTGGCGAGTGCGATTTGCAGGATCAGGCTTACTCGTACGGTATGGACCACTCGCGTTACGCCGAGAACAAGCGGGCCGTAAAGGACAAGAACCTAGGCCCGCTGGTCAAAACGTTCATGACCCGGTGCATTCACTGCACACGCTGCGTCCGGTTTAGCAGTGAGGTTGCGGGCGTGCCGGAGATGGGGGCGACGTCTCGCGGCGAAGGCATGGAGATCGGCACCTATATCGAAAAGGCGCTGACGACTGAGCTATCCGGCAACCTGATCGATATTTGTCCTGTGGGCGCGCTGCTGAACAAGCCGTACAGCTTTGTGGCGCGCCCGTGGGAACTGCGGAAAACCGACACGATCGACGTGCACGATGCGTTGGGTACCAACATCCAGGTATCGACCCGCGGCAGTGAGGTGCTGCGCATTCTGCCGCGCACGAATGATGACGTGAACGAGGAATGGCTGGCTGACAAAGGCCGGTTTTCACACGATGGACTGAAGCGACGTCGGCTGGACAAGCCGTGGGTGCGCGTCAGCGGCAAGCTGGCGCCCGCGACGTGGGCGGAGGCGTTCGGCGCCATTGCCGCCAAGTTGCGCGGCCTGCCCGGGGACCGGATCGGCGCCATCGCGGGCGATCTGTGCGACGCGGAAAGCATGGTGGCGCTGCGTGACCTGGTTACCGGTCTAGGGTCCGCAAACCTAGATTGCCGGCAGGATGGCGCGGCCCTGGATGCCAGCCGCCGCGATCGATACACGTTTAACAGTACAGTCGCCGGAATTGAGGACGCAGACGCTATCCTGCTGGTTGGCACCAACCCGCGGCGGGAAGCACCGGTGCTGAACGCCCGCATTCGCAAGCGCCTGAACCTCGGCGGCTGCCCGGTCGGCCTGATCGGCGCGCCGGCGGAGTTGACGTACCCTGTACAGCACCTTGGCTATGGACCGGCCGCGCTTGTCCTGGATGGCGCATTTGCGGAAAAGTGGCGTGCAGCCAAGCGGCCTATGGTTATCGTGGGGCAGGGGGCGTTGCGCGGGCCGGCCGGCCCAGCGGTGATGGCAGTGGCCTGGGCGCTCGCGACCGTCACGCCGGAATGGCACGGCTTCAACGTGCTGCACACGGCCGCCGCGCGGGTCGGCGCACTCGACCTCGGCTTCGTCCCCGGGCCCGGCGGCCGTGACCTGGCTGGCATGATGGGCGGCGGTGTCGACCTGCTGTGGTTATTGGCAGCCGATGAGTTTGACACCGCTGCAATCGGCCCGACTACGTTCGTCGTCTATCAAGGCCACCACGGCGATCGCGGGGCCGCACGTGCCGACGTGATCCTGCCCGGCAGCGCGTACACGGAAAAGAACGGCACCTATGTAAACACCGAGGGCCGGGTGCAACGGGGCTTCATCGCCCTGCAACCGCCGGGTGAGGCGCGGGAGGATTGGTCAATCCTGCGGGCATTCAGCGCCGTGCTGGGCCAGCCGCTGCCGTATGACGACCTGG
>JAYVTX010000033.1:0-3051 GCA_043788425.1 Rhodospirillales bacterium | reverse complement strand
GCCCGTCTGCGTACCATGGTGCCGGCTCATATCTGGCGGTTGGTGGCGCCCTATGCGCTGACCCCCACTCCCGCTGAACTGCCGCATGTGGAACAACTGCCAAAGGTCAGCGTAATTCCAGCAAAGGAAACCAGCCATGCGTGACGACGATCTGCGCGAGAGCAACAACGTCGAGGACCGGCGCGGCACGCGCGGCATACCCGGTGGCGCCGGCGGCCTGGGCATCGGCGCCGTCATCGTCCTCACGCTCATTGGCTGGGCGACAGGCATCAACCCCAGCACGCTGATCGGCGGCGCGGAGCAGCTCGGCCTCGGCCAGTCCGCGCCCACACAGCAGCAGGCGACGCCGGGTGCACCGAGCGACGAGATGGGCAAGTTCGTCGCCAAGGTGCTGGGTGAGACCGAGGACGTTTGGGCGGTCGAGCTGCCGCGCCAGGCCAACAAGGCGTATCGCGCGCCGACGCTGGTGCTGTTCGCCGGGCAGACGCAGTCGGGTTGCGGCTCGGCCCGGGCGGCGATGGGCCCGTTTTATTGCCCGACCGACCAAAAGCTGTACCTCGACACCGCCTTTTTCGACGATATGAAGGCGCGCATGGGCGGTGGTGGCCAGTTCGCGTACGCCTACGTGATCGCGCATGAGGTCGGGCATCATGTGCAGAACCTGCTGGGGCTGTTGCCGCGCGTGCAGGCGGCGGAGGCGCAAAACCCGGACCAAGCCAACCAGCTTTCGGTGCGGACCGAGCTGATGGCCGACTGCCTGGCGGGCGTGTGGGCCAACAAGATGGAGGCCCGGCACAACAACCTGACCGATGCCGACCTGCAGCAGGCCGTCAGCACCGCCACCGCGATCGGCGACGACCGGCTGCAGAAGCAGGCGCGTGGCGTGGCCGTGCCGGACAGCTTCACGCATGGCTCGTCACAGCAGCGGGTGCAGTGGCTGACGACCGGGTTCAAGCAGGGCACGGTCGCCGGGTGCAACACGTTTCAATAGGATGCGTATTCGGGAAATCATGACGTCAGACGTGGAGTTCGTCGACGCTGCCATGACGGTGCAGGACGTGGCGGGCGTGATGGGCGAACTCAGCGTGGGCGCGCTTCCGGTGGGCACGGCGGACGACCTGCAGGGGATCGTGACGGACCGCGATATCCTGTTCCGCGTCGTGGCCCGCGGCCTGCCGGGCTCGACGGCAGTGGCGGACGTGATGACGAGCCGCATCTTCAGCTGCCGGGCGGATGACGCGATCGAGACGGCGCTGGACCTCATGGGCGCACGCAATGTGCGGCGGCTGCCGGTGCTGGATACGGAAGGGCGCGTGGTGGGGGTGGTGACGCTGTCGGATTTGTCGCGGGTGTTGTTGTTGGATAGCGGCGTGATCAAGCAGGCGGTGCAGGAGATTTCGGCGATCCCGGCGTGAACGGCGGTGGCACGGCTAGGCTGGGCTATCTTTGGAAAAGATGGCTTCCCGTATCCTTCTGACTTGCGAAATGGGCGAGAAACTCAGCTACGGGAATCGCGGCGACGTCATGCCGCCCAGGCGCACCCACCGGACCGCGGTGGCAACGGCTACGCCAAACCGTTCGGCCGCACCCCGGCTCGACATGCCTCCGTCCACGGCGGCAATCAGACGCGAGCGAAGATCCTCCGAAAGTGACTTGGCCATGCAAACTGGCCTCCCTGCGAGCTTGCATGGCCCAACAGGCTCCCCCGCGTCGGGGGACCCTTTCGACCCGGCACGTCCGAAACCTGCTCTAGGTGCACATTGTGGACGGTAGGATCCATAGTCTGTTCTATGTGTCGACAGAATGCCGTTACGGCTTGTTCCCTGCCTGTATCATGAGAGTGGTTGGACGATGTAAACGGCCTGCCGTCTACATGACCTTTACGTTGACCCGGCCGCGCGCGGCGTAGGCGTTATGCTGATTGCGGCCTGTGCTACCGTCGGTTCGGCCCGAGGAACGCCGCGACTACACGGGCTGACACACGAGAGGAAAGCGCCGACCCGGCTACCCTATGACCGTCTGGTTAATCGCAGCCGGTTTATCCCGAACGAGAGTTCGGTCTAGGCCTGGGTATGATGTTTGATCGCGGCATTTGACAGGTTGGGTGGCGGCAGCGGCTTGGCCATGCAACGAGCTCTCAATGGCATCTTACCTTCAAATCTGACAACGCTTCGCCGCGATTTCTTAAGATGTTATAGACTAATTAGTCTTAAAAGGCTTTGTCGAGAGATCAGGACAATTCCTGACTACAAACACTCTGCTATTCTCTTACAAGAAACAGTCAATTTTACGAGGTCGGTAACGCCAATGGGATCCGCACGAGGCATGTCCGCTGATAGCCGGGGCTCCGTCGCGATCCTAATGGCCTTCGTGCTTACTGCGCTCATCGGTGTAGCCGCCCTCGGCATCGAAGCCTCTGCGTGGTTCATGACAAGACACACCCTCCAGAACGCCGCGGACACCGCAGCGCTCGCAGCAGCCATGAACGGGCAGTCAAATAACGATACCGAAGCAAAGGCTGTTACGGCGCTGTACGGCATCATCGACGGCACCAACGGAGTGACCGTTACGCCCTCCAATACGGCAGTTTGTCCAAGTGGGGGAAGCAATTGCTATAGCGTCACGATAACGCAGACGGTGCCTCTATTTTTAGCTCCTGTGATTGGATACCTGGGCGACGTGGTCGTAAACGGAGAGAACAGGGTCGCTCTGGCCGCCACGGCGGTCGCAAGCCGAGCCAACGATTATTGCGTGCTGGCGCTCGCCAGCAGCGGGGCCGAGGGTATTCATACAAATGGCGCTCCAAAAGCTAACTTAGCGGGCTGTAATGTTATGTCCAATACGAGTGCTACTTGTAACGGTCATAATCTGAATGCAGATATTGGTGATGCACATGGAACGAATACGAATTGTGGGACAGTGCAGGAATCGAATATTTCGGTTGTTACCGATCCATATTCTCAGCTAGCGCAACGGATACCAGTCAATAACTGTACGGCCTACCCTCAGGAACCGTCAAAAAAAGGTACTCAATTACCGGCCTCGAATCTC
>JAYVTX010000032.1:0-4528 GCA_043788425.1 Rhodospirillales bacterium | reverse complement strand
AAAAATCTCCTCCACAAACAGGGGCGCCAGACCCATGCTCGGCTCATCGAGCAGCAGCAGGCGTGGCCCACCCATCAGCGCGCGGCCAATGGCCAGCATCTGCTGCTCGCCGCCCGATAGCGACCCGGCGCGTTGCGATAGCCGCTCGCGCAGCCGGGGAAAGCGCGTCAGTACCTGGTCCCGCCGTTGCGCGGCGGCCGCGGCGGGGTCGAGGTAGGCACCCAATGCCAGGTTCTCATCTACCGTCAGCTCGGCAAAGCACTGCCGCCCCTCCGGCACGTGGCGCAATCCCATGGCTGCAATCCGGTGTGCCGGTCGGCGGACGATATCCATTCCGCCATACACAACCCGCCCGGCGCGCGCGCGAATCAGGCCCGAAATGGCACGCAGCGTCGTGGTCTTACCCGCACCATTGGCGCCGATCAGGCAAACGGCCGACCCCTGCGGCACATCCAGGCTGATGCCGTCCACAGCGGTGGTGCGCCCATAACAGACTTGCAGCCCGTCGACCTGCAGCGCCGTCATGCGCCGCGTCCGCCCCGGTGACCGGCGGCCAGCCGTGCGGCGACCTTTGGGCCCAGATACGCCTCGATCACCGCCGGCTCTGACCGGACGGCGCTGGGCGGCCCTTCAAAAATCCGGCGGCCAAAATTCAGCACGGTCACGGTATCGGATATGTCCATGACGAAGCCCATGTCGTGCTCGACCAGCAGAACGGTGGTCCCGGTGTCGCGTAGCCGCCGGACCAGGGTCGCTAGCGCCGCCGTTTCGGCCGGGTTGAGACCAGCCGCAGGCTCGTCCAGCAGCAGCAGGCGCGGGCGGGCGGCCATGGCACGCGCAATCTCCAACCGGCGCTGATCGCCATAGGGCAGGGCGCAAGCGGGCTGGTCGGCGCGCGGGCCCAAATCCACCAGGTCCAGTGCCGCCCGGGCTGCTGTCACGGCCTCACGCTCATCGGCGCGAAACCGGGGCAGGCGCAGCACGGTCGGCAGCAGCCCCACTTGCGGCCGGGCATGCAGGCCGGTTAGCGCGTTCTCCAGGACGGTCATGGCGCCAAAAATGCGGATGTTCTGGAACGTGCGACCCAGCCCAAGCCGTGCCCGCTGATCGGCACTGCGCGTTGTGACGTCGGCACCGCTCAGCAGGATCGTGCCGGCGCTGGGTACCACCAGGCCACTGATTAGATTGAACAGCGTGGTCTTACCCGCGCCATTCGGTCCGATAACGGCGTGGATCGTACCCGGCGTCACGTCCATGGCAACATCGTCGACCGCCACCAGCCCCGCATAGCGCTTCGTCAGGCCTGCGACGGAGAGGATCACGCGGCCCGCCGCCGATCCATCGTTCATGCGGCGCGCCGCCGCATACGCCACGCGAGCAATCCATTCGGTAGAAACAGCACGGCCACGACAATAATAATGCCGTTAACGATGCCCCGTGCATCAGTGAACCCGCGCAAAACCTCTGGCAACAACGTCAGGACCCACGCGCCCAGCACCGGCGCCAGCGGGGTGCCGACACCGCCCAGCAGGACGTAGGACAGGATCGTGACGGCCGGCTCAAACCCATATTCGTTGGGGCCGATAAAGCTGCTGACATGCGCCGAAAGCGCCCCGGCCAGCCCGGCGATCGCGGCCGACGTTACCAACGCCGCCATGCGGTACCGGGCGACCGGCACGCCCATGACCTGGGCCGCGACCTCATCCTCCCGCATCGCCTCCATCGCGCGGCCAATGCTGCTGCGCCCGACTAGCCACAGGCCCACCAGCGCCAGTAACAACGCGCCGTAGATCAACCCCAGCCCCGCGCGCTCTGGGATACCCGACAGGCCGAGTGCACCGCCGAACATATCCACGTTGAGGTAGACGGCGCGCAGCACCTCACCCAGGCCGATCGTGGCGATGGCCAGGTACACGCCCGACAACCGCAATGTCGGCCCGCCGATGGCCAGTGCAAACAGCACGGGTGTGACCATCGACAGCGGCAGCACCGCCCAGAACGGCATCCCAAGCTTCAGCGTCATCAGCGCCGACGAATAAGCCCCCAACCCCATGAACGCGGCCTGGCCCATGGATAGCTGGCCGATCGCGAGTACCACGTACATCGATAAGGCCAGCAGCCCGTTTACGCCCAGCGCATAAACCAGGTTTTGGTAGGTCCATAGCAGGTCGTCCAACCAGGGCGGCATGTCAGGCGCGCCGGGTCACGGCATGGCCGAACAGGCCGGATGGCTTGGTCCACAACACCGCAACAAGGATCAGGAACGCCACCGCCTCCTTCAGCCCGGATGCGACGTAGCCGGCGGTCAGAACCTCGACCACACCCAGCAGCAACCCGGCAACTAACGCGCCGCGAATGTCGCCCAGCCCGCCCACGATGATGACGACAAAGCCGCGCAGCATCATCGTCTCACCCATGTAGGGCTGGATCGCGTTGAAATTGAGCCCGATCAGCACACCGCCTGCGCCAGCCAGGCAACCGGACAGGAACGATACGGTGGCCGCCGCGCGCCCGGTGTTGATGCCCATCAGCTGCGCCGCGTCCGGTTTTTCCGCCATCGCCCGGATCGCCAGGCCCAGCCGGGTGCCGCGCATGATGGCCAGCAGGCCGGCAACCAGCACCGCCGTGGCCCCCACGATCAGCAGTTGCGCCGCCGTCACCCGCACCGGCCCGACTACAAACGCATCGGCCGACACCCAACCCGGCGGCAACCGGCGGATATCCGGCCCCATCCACGCTGCCAACGCCGAGTACAGGGCCAGCACGCCGCCCAGCGTCACCATAAGCGATGAGAGCTCTGGCGCCTGAATGCGTCGCAGCCGGGTCAGCAGCAGCCAATCCAGCCCGACCGCCAGCATTCCCGACGCCAGCGCGGCCAACGGCAACGTGGTCCAGACCGAAAATCCCTGCCGCGCCAGCCATAACGCCGCGAACGCGCCGGCCGAGAAGTAGAACCCGTATGTCAGGTTCACCACCCGCAGCACACCAAACATCAGCGTAAAACCCAAGGCAAACAGCGCGTATGTCGCGCCCAGCAACACCCCGTTGGTGAGCTGCTGCGCCAGCATTACGCCAGCGCCGCCAGCCAGCGCTTCGCCTGCACCGCCACATTCGCCGGCGCCGTGCCGCCCAGGCTGGTGCGCGACGCGACGGATGCGTCCACCGTCAGCACGGCGAAGATATCGGCCGTGATCCGTGGTTCTTCCGCCTGCATGTCCGCCAGGGTCAGCGCCGCCAGGTCAGTGCCCCGCTGCTCGGCCAATGCCACCAGCCGGCCGGTAACGTGATGGGCGGTGCGGAATGGCACCCGCAGCACGCGCACCAGCCAGTCGGCCAAGTCCGTCGCCGTCGCAAATCCAGACCCGGAAAATTGCCGCATCCGGGCCAGATCGGGCGTCAAATCCCGTACCATCCCCGCCGTTGCCGCCAGCGCCAGCGCTAGAGCGTCGGTCGCGTCGAAAACCGGCTCCTTGTCTTCCTGCATGTCCTTGGCATAGGCCAACGGCAGGCCTTTCATCACCATTAGCAACCCGACCAGTGCGCCCGTGACCCGGCCGGTTTTGGCCCGCGCCAGCTCCGCCGCATCCGGGTTGCGCTTTTGCGGCATGATGGAGCTACCAGTCGTAAATGCGTCACTCAGCCGCACAAACCCGAACGGCGCGCTGCACCAGATGATGATTTCCTCGGCCAAGCGCGACAGGTGCATGGCGCAGATGGCACAGGCACCCAGGTATTCGAGGGCAAAATCCCGGTCGCTGACGGCATCCAGGCTGTTGGCTGTCGGCCGGTCGAAGCCCAAGGCCGCCGCGGTCATGTCCCGGTCGATCGGAAAGCTGGTTCCTGCCAGTGCCGCGGACCCCAGCGGGCATTCGTTCATCCGCCGCCGGCAATCGGCCAACCGCCCCCGGTCGCGGGACAGCATCTCAACATACGCCAGCAGATGGTGCCCGAACGTCACGGGTTGCGCGGTCTGCAAATGGGTGAAGCCCGGCATCGGGTCCGCCGCATGCTGGGCCGCGCGCGACGCCAGCGCCTGCATCGTGTCGGCCAGTTGCGCGTCCAGCCCGTCGATCGCGTCCCGCACCCATAGTCGGAAATCCGTCGCAACCTGGTCGTTGCGGCTGCGCCCGGTATGGAGGCGCTTGCCGGCCTCACCAATGCGGTCGGTCAGCCGCGCCTCGATATTCATGTGGATGTCTTCTAGGTCGTCGGTGAACGGAAACCGCCCTGCCGCGATCTCAGCCCCGATGGCGTCAAGGCCTTGGCGGATCGCGGCCTCATCCGTTGCGTCCAGCACGCCGGCCCGCAACAGCATCGCGGCGTGGGCCTGGCTGCCGCGTATATCTTGCCGCCACATCCGCTGGTCAAAGCCGATGCTGGCATTGATCTCCTGCATGATAACGCCGGGCCCGGTGTCGAACCGCCCACCCCATGCCTGATTGGCGTCAACGTTACGCGGTGGTGTAGGAGGGGCGGAGGTCAAAACGGAGACACCATGTTGGGTGATTATTACGCGCGCCGTACGGTT
>JAYVTX010000031.1:0-5988 GCA_043788425.1 Rhodospirillales bacterium | reverse complement strand
CGGTGTTGGTCACCTTGGACGTGAGTCCACCCTCTCTGCCGTTCAGCAGCCAAGCACAAGACTTGGCAGCACGAAAAGTGCGGGAGAACCCAGATCTCAATGCAACTCAACATACCCGGCCCGTAACCCTGCGCGTTGGTGAGATCCATCCAGCTCTTGGGGGGCACCTTGGTCAGCTCGGTATTGTAGGCGATGCACCAGCCCGGCGTGACCCGCGGCCATATTTGCGCGCTGATGTGCGACTCCGGAAGATAGTCGGCGGCGTTGGGCAGCGCGTAGTCCAAAAACAAATCCTAGATACCCTTTATCAACGCGCGATCGGAGTGGTCCACGATTTCGGCGACCAGCTTACCGGCCGAGGCCTCCGTCCGGACCGGGTGATGAGCTGCCCGCCCGAGGCGCGTACTAGCTCCACCCGCACGAACGGGAAGCGCTTGTTGAACTCGCCGATCCACTCCTGCTCAGGCTCGGTAAAGCTGGCCGTGTACATGACGCAACGCCTCTCCTTTCGGGCCGCGGCCACGAGCTCCGGTGATGGCGCGAAGACCTGGGCTTGGGCCTGAGCTGCCGCGGGGCGGGTCAGCATCGGCAGCTCCTTGAGATTTTTGGTCATCTGGCACGGCCCAGATTGTTGGGGCTGCCGGCGCGGGACAGGCGGTGGGCGACGCCGATCACAACGCCCAGCAGCACGATCTGCACCAGGCTGTAAGCGGCAATGATGCTCATGTTTCCGCCTTCGTAATAGCCAAGCAATTGCACCGACATCACCATGGAACCGCTGCTATAAAGAAAGAGCGACGACCCGAGCTCCCGTGTCGAGAGGATAAACAGCAGGGTCGTCGCGGAGACGATGCCGGGCCGGGCAAGCGGCAGGATGATGGTGCCGATGGTGCTGAGCGTGCCGCGTCCGCACACCAATGCGGCCTCCTCCAGCTCGCGATGGATCTGCATGAGGCTGGTGCTGAGCGCCTTCACGGTGTCGGGGATAAAACGGGCGACGGACGCGAAGGCCGAGATCCAAATGGTGCCGTACAGCCCACCTGGCAGGCCGATCTACGCCCAGAGGTAGGCCACGCCGATCACCAAGCCCGGTATCGCGACCGGAAGCGTGGCGATCATATCGATCCCGCGGCGGCCCGGCGCGCGGCTGCGGACGACGGTGTAGCCGATTGCAAATGCTAGCACCCCACCCACGGCCGCGGTGATCAGCCCCACCTTCAGCGTATTTACGAGCGCCAACATCGTCTGCGGATTCGCGAATAGCCGGTTGAAGTGGATGAAGCTGTACTGCTTGAGGTTCAGAAGGCTTGCAAGGTCCCGTACAAATAAGAAGTTGCGGAACGCCGCGACAATTAATGCCAAGCCCGGCAGCACGACCACGGTCAGCAAGTACGCCACCCCAAGCCCCAGCGTGAACCACCGCCACCGACCCAGCCGCAGCGCACGCGGGCGAAACGCCTTGCCGGCGACCGTCGTGTAGCTGCGACCCGACAGCACCTTGTTCTGCACCACCACCAGCAGGCCCGTGACGACCATCAAAATAATCGCGACCGACGCCGCGGTGCTATACAGCGGCGGCGACCAGTTCGTCAGAGTATAAATGTACGTCGTGAGCATCGGTATGCTGGCCGGCGCCCCGAGTACCGCCGGAATACCGTAAATGCCGAGCATCACAACGAACGAAAGCAGCATACCCGATACGATGGCCGGAAGTATCAGCGGGAATGTTACCGTCATGATGGTGCGGAACGGGCTTGCCCCTGACATTTCGGCCGCTTCCTCGAGCGAAGGGTCCATGTTCTGCAAGGCGGCAGAAGTAAACATGTAGACGTAGGGCGCGTAGTACATGCCAAACACAAAGATTATGCCCACCATCGAATACAGGTTGATGCGCCAGCCCACCCCCATGCCGGCGAGGATGGTGTTCAACAGCCCGGTTTTGGGGGACCCCAAAATCGCCCACGCGACACCGCCCACCAGCGGCGGCACGAATAGCGGCAGCATCCCGGCCGCGGCGATCAGCCCTTTGCAGGGCGTATCCGTTCGCACCACGATCCAGGCAAATGCCAGGCCGATCACCACCGCCACTGCCGCGCCGCCGGTGCAGGCAATCAGCGAGTTGGCAAGCGCAAGATGCACGTTGCGGTTAGCCACCACCGTCGCAAAGTTGTCGAGCGACGCCTCCGACAGCCGGTAACCGTCGATCACCGGGTCTCCGCCGGTGAGCGCACCGAGCAAAAGCATGACGACAGGGTACACGACGAGGATCGCCAGGATCAGCAGGATGGCCGCCGACCACGCCCAGGCTGCGCCACGAATAGGCCGCCGCTGCACCGGCACGGCCGGCATGGTCGCCGGAAGCGCGAGTTGCTCCTTTCGCATCAGACGGACCTGGATATCCATGCGTTTCCCCGGTGACGCCGGTTGTCCGGTTGCCATTAGTGGATATGCTAACACCAGGCCGGTGGCAGGCCTACCGTTTGATATCGGCGGGCGTCAGCAGCGGGAAGGCGCTGAGCACATGCGGCTCTGTCACAGCCGCCGCGGGCCGGAGGTAGCTGCAGTCCAGACCCGCAAAGCCCGTAATACCGAGCAGGCCCAGGCACTCCACCACTTCAATCTCCAGCAATTCAACCACGCGGGCCACCCCGGCCGCACCGCCCGCGGCCAGACCGTAGCAATACAGGCGGCCCAGGCCGACCATGTCGGCGCCCAGCGCCATGGCCTTTACGATGTCCGCGCCGCGGCTAATGCCGCCATCTACAACGATCATGGCACGCCGGCCGACCGCTTCGACCACCTCCGGCAGGATTTCCATGCCGCCGATACCACCGTCCAACTGGCGGCCGTCGTGGTTGGAGACATAGATGGCGTCCACCCCGATTTCCACGGCGCGGGCCGCGTCCTCGGATGTCGCGATGCCTTTCAGCATAAGCGGGATGCGGTGCTTATCCTTGAAGCGAGCAATGTCATCCCAGCTCAGCCGTGCCTGAAACTCCATGCCGGGCGACTCCGCACGCCAGGGTTTGGTGAACCGGTTGGCAATGTCGCGCTCGCGCCGGCTGTACAGCGCGCTGTCCACGGTGATGCAAAACGCGTCGTAGCCTGCGCCAACGACCCGGCGCACATGGTCGTCCACCCACGCGCCATCCCCACGCACATAGAGCTGGAATAGTTTCGGCCCCGTCGCGGCCTGCGCCACGGCTTCCAACCCGGAATCCGTCACGGAGCTGAGGAGGAACGGCACGCCCGCCCTACCCGCTCCTTCCGCAACCGCGACCCCTCCGCCGGCGCCTAGTTGCTCGAGCCCGCCGATCGGCGCTAGCACGATGGGAAGCCGGATTTGGTAGCCTAAAAAGCGGGCGGTTGGGTCAACGTGACTCACGTCCTGCAGCACACGGGGCCGGAAGCCGATGCGGTCCAGCGCCGAGCGGTTGCGCCGCACGGTCGTCTCCGTTGCCGCGCCGCCAATCAGGTAGTCCCACAAGTTTTGGCTCAGATTAAGCCGGGCGGCGGCGACCAGCTCATGCAAGGTCTGCCAGCGGTCGCTTGTCGAATTGATCATGCCTACCTCCAACCCCATGCTGACCCGGCGTTGCCGCCGCCGCCAGCCCCGCCCACGATGGCGGCGCACGATTGGAGCCGCCCATGATCCGCATTCTCGATGTTCGCGAAGTCACGAAGCCGATGGCCTCGCCCATCCGCAACGCCTACATCGACTTTAACCGCATGACGACCAGCCTGGTGGCCGTGGTGACGAATGTTGTGCGCGATGGCCGGCGTGTCGTGGGATACGGCTGCGATTCGAACGGGCGCTACGGCTAGGGTGGGTTGAGCCGGGAGCGCTTTGCCCCCCGCCTGATGGAGGCCGACCCGGCCAGCCTGCTGGACCAGGCGGGCGCAAACCTCGACCCCGACCGGGTCTGGGCGTGCCTGATGCAGAATGAGAAGCCGGGCGGGCATGGCGAACGCTCGGTCGCGGTCGGCACCATCGACATGGCGGTGTGGGACGCCCACGCGAAGATTGCGGGCCAGCCACTGTTTCGACTGCTGGCCGAGCGACACGGGCGGCGGGCAGATCCGCGCGTGTTCGCTTATGCCGCCGGTG
The DNA here is from genome assembly GCA_043788425.1 of Rhodospirillales bacterium. Taxonomy (GTDB): domain Bacteria; phylum Pseudomonadota; class Alphaproteobacteria; order Acetobacterales; family Acetobacteraceae; genus JANPPS01. Next base: position 1,880 of record JAYVTX010000031.1, on the reverse strand, counting down.
GCTATTATTATCGCGGTAGGAACAACCAAGCGCTTCGGTCCGAAATGGGCAGCTACCTCGACCGCGGCTATTATGTCGTGAAAATGAAGATCGGCGGCGCCTCGCTGGACGACGACCGCGCCCGGATCGAGGCCGTGCTGACCAAAATTGGCGGCCAAGCCCAGCTCGCCGTGGACGCCAACGGGCGGTTCGGGTTGGAGACGGCAATCGCCTTCGCCCAGATGCTGCGGGACTACCCGCTTTTTTGGTACGAGGAAGCCGGCGACCCGCTCGACTATCAGTTGCAGGCTGCGCTGGCAGAGGTTTATCCCGGACCGATGGCGACGGGGGAAAACCTGTTCAGCCACCAGGACGCGCGCGACTGGCTGCAATTCGATGCGCCCTCAACTACGGCCTATGCGAATACCTGCGCATACTAGAGGTGGTGCGCGCAGCGGGGTGGTCGTCGGCCCGGTGCATGCCGCATGGCGGCCATCAGATGCCGCTCAACATCGCAGCCGGGCTAGGGCAAGGTGGCGACGAGAGCTACCCGGATCTATTACAGCCCTTCGGCGGCTTTCCGGACGGCGTACGGGTCGAGGGCGGGCACATCACCATGCCGGACCTCCCCGGCATCGGCTTTGAAGGCAAAGCTGATCTAAGCGGGGTGATGCGGGCGCAGGCGGAGTAGCAACTTAGAAGGCGAGGGGCTCCGCCCCTTCGAGCCCCGCCAAGGGCGGAGCCCTTAGAACCCATTCGAGGTCCAGGGGCTCGGCCCCTGGCGGGGTTTGGGGCAGCGCCCCGTGCTCCGCTGATCAGTAAGACCGCGGCAGGCCAAGTACGTGCTCGGACAAAAACGACAGGATCAAGTTCGTGGAGATCGGCGCCACTTGGTACAGGCGTGTCTCGCGAAACTTGCGCTCGATATCGTATTCCTCGGCAAAGCCGAAGCCACCATGGGTTTGAATGCACACGTTCGCCGCCTCGAACGAGGCGTCGGCGGCCAGCATCTTCGCCATATTCGCCTCGGCGCCGGGGTTTTGCCCGCTTTCGAACAGCCGCAACGCCTCCTGAACCATCAGTTCGGCGGCGCGCATGTTGGCGTACGCGCGGGCGATCGGAAACTGGATACCCTGGTTCTGGCCGATTGGCCGGCCAAACACGACTCGATCTTTGGCGTAGCCGACTGAGCGCTCGGTGAACCATTTCGCGTCGCCGATGCACTCGGCGGCGATTAGGATACGCTCTGCGTTCATTCCGGACAGGATATAGCGAAAGCCCTGCCCTTCCTCGCCCAAAAGGTTCGCGGCCGGGATTTCCATGTTGTCGAAAAACACTTCGCACGAATTGTGGTTCATCATCGTGCGAATGGGCCGGATCGAAAGGCCCGTTACTGCACGCATGTCGACGATGAATGTCGACAGCCCCTCCGTTTTCTTCACAACCTGCTCGCGCGGGGTCGTGCGGGCTAGCAGCAGCATGAGGTCCGAGTGCTCGGCCCGGCTGGTCCAGATTTTCTGGCCGTTGATCACGTACTTATCGCCCTCGCGCCGGGCCGTCGTGCGCAGCGCCGTGGTGTCGGTGCCACTGGTGGGCTCGGTCACGCCGAAGGCCTGTAGGCGCAGTTCACCCGAAGCGATCTTCGGCAGATACGCGCGCTTCTGCGCATCGCTTCCGTGGCGCAAAATGGTGCCCATTATGTACATCTGCGCGTGGCATGCGGCGCCGTTGCAGCCCTGGCGCTGCACTTCCTCCAGGATGGCCGCGGCCCCCGACAGCGGCAGCCCGACGCCGCCATATTCTTCCGGGATCAACACGGCCAGGTAGCCGCTCTCGGTCAGGGCCTGGACGAAGGCAGTGGGATACGCCCTCGTTTCATCCAACGTGCGCCAATACGCGCC